>CAZDIC010000001.1:0-21561 GCA_964505395.1 uncultured Alistipes sp.
TTAACGGCACCAAGCAAGTTATCAAGTAACTTCAGCCAACCCCAATAACACAAGCGAGCCGACTCAGTGAGCCGGCTCGCTTTCTATATATACTAATCCGAGTTTTTACTGTTGCGACAGTGGTCCCGTTTAATCGTCAATTGTGATTGTGAGGCCATCGTAGGCCGGGCGGACGTTGTCGGGCAGTTCTTCAAGGAGAGAGGCGTGAGTGCCGATGCCATGGCTGAAGTGAGTGAGGTAGGCAATACGCGGATGAATCTCTTCAATCAACGCCAGAGCTTCATCGAGCGATAGGTGCGACCCATGTTCCTCGCGACGCAACGCGTTAATCACCAATGTGTCGATGCCACGCAGAGTGTTGATTGTGACTTGCGGCACCACCTTTGCGTCGGTGATATATGCCAAGCGGTTGAAGCGGAAACCCACGATGTTGAGTATGTAGTGCTGAATGGGGAGTGGCATAACCTCCAAGCCGGCAACATTAAACGGGTGCAACGGCTTTATTTCGTGGATATCCAGGCGTGGCACACCGGGGTAAGGATTTTCTGCAAAACAGTATGGCATGCGGCGATGGAGGTCGTCGGCAACCTCCGACTGGCAATATATCGGGAAAGCGGTTTTCCCTTTGCAGTATGGACGAAGGTCGTCGGTACCACCCACATGGTCGTAATGATGATGAGTAATCAGCAGCGCATCAAGGTCACCATTTCGGTTGAAACGCAGCATCTGCTGACGGAAATCGGGGCCACAGTCAATCAGAATGTTCTTGCCATTGACTTCAAGCATAGCCGAGCAACGCAAACGGCTGTCGCACGGATCGGCAGATTGGCACACCGGGCAATTGCATCGCAACTGAGGTACACCGGTTGATGTTCCGGTGCCTAAAAAAGTTAAACGCATATTTTATTGATTGGATTTCACTAATAGACCGTCTTCAAAAATGAGGTACACCCCATCGGAGTAGCGCCACCGTTCATAAGCCGATGTGTGGTCATGCCCACGGTCGATATTCACCGGAGAGCCGAGTGCTAAAGTAACCTCACCCTTTGTCATTCCTTTTTCCACACGCGAGTTGATGATACATTGCCACATCTCATCGGAGATTTGCGGATAGGCCGATTTAGGATTAGTGAAACTGAACAGCGATGAAAACTCACGCGACACCCAATGCTCACCGGCGGCCGCCGACATGTACACTGCGTGTTGCTCACCTCGATCGTCGGTAAACGCCACCATCAGCGGAAACACCTCGTTACCGGCAGTTACATCGGTCACTGCGACCTTAACGAATTTCCGACCAACGTATGATTCTCCGTTAAGGTCAAACCATAGATTGGTTTTCAGGTATAGCTCGCGGCCACGGAGCGCGTTTGCCACTTTATCCACGAGCGTAAGGTCAACGGTAAACGGCACCTCAAGCGCGGTGCCCGACGCCAATTTATCGGCATCGGCATTTGTGCGATAGCTCAGTTCGGCACCGTTATAGGCATTGCGGAATTGCAATTCCACCACTTCGTCGCCGGTCAGTGCTGTTACATTGCGGCTGCCTTGATACACAAGCGTGTCGCCCACCTCGGGCATCGGGGTTTGAAAAGTGTTGCCCGATAGTGCCAACGAGATACGCGATGATGTGACGTAGAAACGCTTGCCTACGGTCCACTGCGAGTATTCATCAAGAGTGAACGATTTGGCCAAGTGCTCCTCCTCCGAAACAGTGCTACCTGATTTTTTTACATCTTTGTAGGTTATTTTCGGAGTTGATTCCACCCCCGTAAAACATGATGTCAACAGGAGTGGAACCAAACATAGGGTTATCAGATTTTTTGATTTCAATTTTTACTTTTCGTCTACGGCAGGGGTGATGCCAAGATTATAGAAGATAAACGAATAAATATCGGTGTATTCGTCGATGATTTTGCTGATTGGTTTACCGCCACCATGGCCGGCCTTGCTGTCGATGCGAATAAGTTTCGGACGGTCGCCGGTGTTGGCAGCCTGAAGGGCTGCGGCATATTTAAATGAGTGAGCCGGCACAACGCGGTCATCGTGGTCGGCGGTTGTAACCATTATTGCCGGATATTGCGTACCATCGTTTTTGATGTTGTGCAACGGTGAGTAAGCCAACAGATATTCAGCCATCTCAGCCGAGTCGGCGCTGGTGCCATAGTCCGAGGCCCAGTTCCAACCGATTGTAAAGAGATGATAGCGCATCATGTCCATTACGCCTACACGCGGGATAGCCACACGGAACAGGTCGGGGCGCATGTTGGTAACAGCGCCAACGAGCAGACCGCCGTTGCTACCGCCCTCAATAACCAAGTGCTCGGAGGTGGTCCAATTTTCGCGAATCATATATTCGGCAGCAGCGATGAAGTCGTTAAACACATTCAACTTTTTCATCTTTGTACCGGCCTCGTGCCATGCCTCGCCATATTCCGAGCCACCGCGCAAATTAGCTTGTGCGTAGATGCCGCCATTTTCAAGCCATACCAAACGGTTGGGCGAGAACGACGGGGGAAGTGAAATGTTGAAACCTCCGTAACCGTAGAGGTACACGGGATTTGAACCATCACGTTTCAGACCCTTCTTGTAGGTGAGGAACATCGGAATCTTGGTGCCGTCGGCCGACGGATAAAACACCTGCTCGGTCACATAGTCGTCGGCATTGAAGCCCGATACTTCCGGTTTTGCCACTGCCACGCTCTCACCGGTAGCTTTGTCAAAACGGTAAGGGGTTGAGGGGTAGAGGAACGATGTGAAACTATAGAACATTTCATCGCTCTTGGGCGAAGCTGATATGCCGACAGTGCCGAGAGTGGGAAGTTCAATTTCACGAATCTTCTCCCCTGCGAGACTGTAGATGGCGGGATATTCGGCAGCATCCTTAGCTACGGTCACCACCAAATCATTGCCCGATAGGACAGCCGATGAGATTACACCTTCCTGTTCGGGAATAACGGTAACCCAATTGGCACGTGCGGGGTTTGCCACCGGAGCCTTCACCACACGATTGCGCGGAGCATCGGCCGATGTTAACAGGTAGACATAGTCACCAACAACATCAATCACAGTGTTGGAATAGTCCTGCGAAGGCTCCATCATTTGCCATGTGGCACCTGCCTTCGTTAAATCTTTCATCATGAGGCCTTCGCCGAAGCCCTGACCGCCAACATACACAAACATGTAGTGCTCGTTGCTCGAAACGGCGGCAGTGTGGAAATGCAGCGGATTTTGCTTATCCTCAAACGCCAATTTGTCGTCGCTCTGCTGAGTGCCCATTTTGTGATAATAGATGCGATGGTTCTCGTTGGCATTCGAGAACTCTTTGCCGGCCACAGGCTTATCGTAAGCGCTATAGAAGAAGCCGTCGCCCCACCATGCTGCTCCGGTGAATTTAGCCCACTCGATATGGTCGGGCAACAACTTGCCGGTAGCTGTGTCGAGCACATAAATTTCAGTCCAGTCAGAACCGTTGCGCGAAATGGTATAGGCTGTGTAGCGACCATCGTTCGACATTGACACACCGGTCAGAGCCACGGTGCCATCGTCTGACAGCGCATTCGGGTCAAGAAACACTTCTGCAGTGCCGTTGGTGAGCGACTCGGTGCGATACAACACCGATTGGTTCTTCAGACCGTCGTTTTTGTAGAAGTAATATTTGCCGTCGTCACCCTTCCACGGTGTGCCCTGCTTCACGTAGTTGTTAAACGCAGAAATGCGTGAGCGCAAACCCTCGCGGAAAGGAATTTTCGACAGATAGTTGTTGGTCACGGCATTCTCGGCCTTCACCCACTCTAACGTTGCCTCGGCAGTGTCGTTTTCGAGTGGACGATACGGGTCGGGTACCGATTTACCAAAATATTCGTCAACAGTGTCGTCGGTGGGTGCTGCCGGATACTTGATACCGGTCTTACACGATGTGGCGGTAGCTATCAGTGCCATAACTGATACGGTGGTAAAGATGTTTGTTCGCATAAGAAGCAGTTTTTCGTGCTCTATAGGCGACTACATGGGGGCTGTTTCAATCTGCACATACGGACTTTCATCGGGGTTGAACCCGCCTGAAATCAGGTAATTGTAGATGCGTTGGCAAGCCCACGCATCAATAGCCGCGTAATGTTGCTGATTCTCGGTGAGTGTGGGAGCCTCCCAATTCGTCAGCCTCTGATTTTTTGATATTCTTTGGTTAAATATAATGCCGTAAATTTTCTGCAAACTGTTGTCGCTTATCATGTATGGCTTGACAAACGTTTGCAGTTCCACAAAGCCCTGCGGCTCAAATTCAGCGAGTTTGCGCAACGAGTGGAAATCGTCCTTCAGCGAAAGCCCGATTTTTTGCACGGCTCCGTTCTCCAAAAACTTCAGGAAGCCGGCAACGTCGCCAATCTGCTTCAAGCGAAACAGGAAGCACTCATCCTCACACGAGATTTGAGCCAGCGACACATTGTAGTGACGGAACTTCTGAAACGACGGGCGTGTCTCGGTGTCGAAACCCACTTGGTCAACACGGTTGAGATATGCTAAAGCGCTACGACTTTTCGCCGCAGAATCAATCAAAATTACCTTGCCGGGATACTTCACCTCAGGAAATTCCAATAGTTGTTGTTTCGTTATGCTTAGCATGAATCTCCTACACTTGTGTTTGCTTTTGCAAAGGTAGCAATTTATTCACGCATTAGCTCACTTCGCTCTCACTTTTTTCATCGCCATTACAAACTCCGCCACGAAATTTCATCATTTTAACGGCCGTTTTTTTGCATTGGGTTGAAAATTCTGTAAGTTTGCATTACGAACAGCGCTATACGTTTTCGGGCCAATCACATGAACGAGATTTCCCGAACGAAGCATTTACTATTTTACTATCATACTACAATAATTTATGACTAAAACACTATTGATAGCGGCGTTAACTGCCGGAGTTGGGATGAATCTTCTGGCAGCCTCAAATGGCAATCTTTCAATAAACAACTTCGATAACAGCAATCGTAACGGACTGAACGTAGGCATTACAGCCCTTGCAGACTCGATTACAAACGAGGCCGATAGCACCGGCTTCACATTTACCGATGTGAAGGTGCTCCCCACCACCCCCGTAAAGGACCAAAACAAGAGCGGCACATGCTGGTGCTTCGCCGGCACATCAATGATGGAAGATGAGATTTTGCGCAAAGGTGGCAAAGAACTTGACCTGAGCGAAATGTTCACCGTGCGCCAATGCTATTTGGAAAAGGCCGACCGATATGTGAGAATGTATGGTGGCACAAATTTTGGCGCAGGCGGTAGCATTGCCGATGTACCCTATGTTTGGGAGAAATACGGTGCAGTGCCCGAATCGGTTTACACCGGATTGGAATATGGCGAAGAGAAACATGTTCACGGCGAACTGGATGCCATTCTCAAAGCATACCTCGATGTGGTTATCAGTCGTCCCGACAAACGCATCACCACCGCATGGCGCAAAGGCTTTGAAGGAATTCTTGATGCCTACCTCGGCAAAGTGCCTGAAACCTTCACAGTCGACGGCAAAACCTACACTCCGAAAAGCTATGCCGAAAGCCTCGGCCTGAAAAAAGCCGACTATGTAGCTGTTACATCATTCTCTCATCATCCGTTCTACGAACCGTTCGTGTTGGAAGTTGCCGACAACTGGTTGTGGGCCTCTTACGAGAATGTGAAACTCGACGAGCTGAAAGCAATCGTTGACAACGCCATTGAGAAAGGTTATCCCGTGGTTTGGGCTGCCGATGTTAGCGAAGGCGGTTTCAAATGGACAAAGGGTTACGCCGTTATGCCCAAGGAACGCACTGCCGCCGACATGGAAGGCACCGAACTTTCACGTTGGGTTCACCTCAGCGACAAAGAGCGCCAAGAGAAACAATATGACATCAACGGCCCGGTTGCCGAGATTGAGGTGACTCAAGAGAGCCGTCAAGAGATGTTCGACCGTCAGGAAACAACCGACGACCACGGCATGGAAATCATCGGCACAGCCACCGACCAAGAGGGCAATCGTTACTACAAGGTTAAGAACTCGTGGGATACCAACCAGATTTACGATGGTTTCTTCTATGTGTCGGAGCCTTACTTCCTGTCGAAGACACTGAGCATCTTGGTTCACAAGGATGCCATTCCCTCGGCCATTGCAAAGAAAATTTGGAAGAAATAATCTAACCCGGTGAGGCATAACAGCCTCACACGTCTCAGATGAGCAATATCTGCAAAATATTAGGAGTGAAGCGGTTGCCATTGCTAATGGTAGCCGCATCGCTCTTTTTGTCGGGTTGCACTTCTGAGCCGGCACCACAGCCGCAAGAACCGATTTATCACTGCGAGAACTACGACATTTGGCCCGACAGCATCGACAATCACTCGGGTCTGATTCTGAAAGCCATCGGAGATTCCCTGCTGCAAGTACGCGTGGAGGGTACAACCCTGCGCGAAATTGCCATAGCAGCCACGTCGGGCAATGTGCCGACAGTCCACACCGGTCTCCCGGTGTTTGATGCGCTATACAGGCTTGAATCCACCACCGCCGAACGAGGCTCATACACGTCGCTCACCCCCTACGAGCTCTATTTAAACCCACTAAACTCAGGTACGGGAATCACTCTGTTGGAGTCACGCGAGAAGAACGGCTACATTGTGCCGTTTGACACGAAACTATACTCCTGGCCAATCATCAACGATAACCCGCAATGGCTGCTTGCAGCAGCCGAGCTCTACAAAACCTCGGGCAACAGCCGATGGTTGCGCAAGGTTGGCGAAGTGGCCAAGAGAGTCACCGGTGAGGACTACCAAGTGGCACGACATCCACAAACCGAACTGATTGGCGGTGCGCCACGGCACCTTGCAACCGAAGGTCGCTATCCCACTTGGATGGAGCCGATTGACATCCTTAACAGCGAATCGGCACTGCTGAACATGACTTACTGGGGTGCAATAAACAGCCTCGAGACAATCACCGCCGAGATGGCCAAACGCAACCTCAACTCCCATCTTCCCGAATTGGCCTTCGATGCCGAAACGATGCGTCAGGCCATTATAATAAACTATTGGCAGCCCGACCTGCACACATTTGCCGCTATGAACTACGGTTCGGCAACCGTACCCGTTACCTTCACGGCTGCCGACAACATGGCCCAGGCCCTCGCCATTATCAGCGAACTGTGCCCAAGCGTAATGGCAAACTCCATAATGGCCAACGCCCCGATTAACGACCTCGGCCAATACACACCGGCTCTCGCTGCCGTGGACAACAACAGCGCCGGCACACTGTTACGCACCATGTGGGCCATCGCCGCCTCACGCACATCGTGCGACAAAGCCTTCAATGCCGCTACGGGCGCTCTTCTGCTCAACACCGCCGGCCGACTATTAGAAAACAACGCTCGTGCCACCGACATCAGCGCACCGCTGCAAGCCTTTCTAATTCGTGCACTTCTCGGCATCAAATTTAACGAAAACAGCATCACATTTGCGCCGTCAGTGCCCACCGGTATGCCCGGCAGTAAAACCATCGACGGCCTGCGCTATCGCAAATGCACACTCAACATCACCGTTGAGGGAGTCGGCAACAAAATTGCCTCATTCAAACTTGATGGCGAAGTTGCAACCCCCACAATAGATGCTTCGTTGGAGGGCACTCACACCGTGGAAATCAGATTGACAAATTCCGGCAACCCGGCTGTTAACGCAACCGAGCGCGTTGCGACCATACCCCCAACAACAGCCGTGGAGTGGCTCGCTCCAAACAAAGCCACCATCCTTGGTGACCATACCGACGACAATACTCAATTTGCAGTATATGCCAACGGTCAACTCATCGACTACATAACCGATCGGCACTATGAAGTGACCGACTGCCATTCCACACAATTCATCCAGATTGCCGAGATGACCACCGACAACAACGTTGGATTTTCAGGTAAACCACACATGTTCATTCCCGAGGGAAACGAAATCACCGTTGACCTCACCGAATGGGCACTAACCGGGACTCGCCTGCTAAAAGACCGCAAACAGGGAGAGAAGATTGTGGAATCGAGCCGCTGGCGCAATCGCGTAGTGCAATTTGTTGTTGACATCCCCTCCACCGGGTATTACCTGGTCGACATACACTATCTTTCCGGCCTTGGCATTGTAAATGCGAAACGCCGCACGGCACTACGCACACTCATCGTCGACGGTGAACGCAAAGGCGTCTTTGTGCTACCTCAACAAACCGTAGCACGCAACGACAGCATTACCGGCGACGATTGGCAAAACATAACCTCTTACTCCAACCAACTTCTGTTGTCGGCCTCGGCAGGTGCTCACGCGATGGAATTACGCATATATCAGCCCACCCCGGTGTATGTCGACCCATACAACAACATCATCCTTGCCGACCGTGTGAGGTTGATAAAAATGCCATCGCTCCTACCTAAATAGCCGTAGCACCAAATGGCGATGCAGTGGCACCAAATGGCGATGCCATAGCAGCATTTGGCGATACCGCGGCACCTACATAAGACTTGCCCGGCTGCTTATAACTTTAACCGAACAGTAAAACCGTTTATGAAACGAATAGGAATACTCTCCGACACCCACTCATGTTGGGACGACCGCTTTGCAAAACACTTTGCCGACTGCGACGAAGTGTGGCATGCCGGCGACATAGGATTCATTGAAGTTATCCGAAATCTCCAGGAGGTGGTGCCGGTGGTACGTGCCGTAAAGGGCAACATCGACTCCGGCATTGTGGCGCGCTCCTTCCCCGAAGTGCTAACCTTTCAAGTGGAAGATGTGCCGGTGTTAATGACCCACATCGGCGGATACCCCGGGCGCTATAGTCCCGGCATCATGCGCATGATTATCGACAGCAAGGCTAAACTTTTTGTATGTGGCCACAGTCATATATTGAAAGTGATGTACGACAAAGAACTACACACACTTCACATAAATCCCGGAGCGGCCGGACACCAAGGGTGGCACCAACAACGCACCCTTGTAAAACTCACCATCGACGGTGCCGATATGCGCGACCTCGAGGTGATTGAATTGGGTAAATTTAAAGTGTGAGGCTGTTGCCGACACACAAACAATCGATACAAAAACAAGCAACATGAAACGCTTAGTCTACGCCACACTGTTGGCAACCGTTTTTGCACTCACATTCTCGGCGTGCAAAACATCAGAAGAGAACTATCGCAAAGCTTATGAGATAGCCAAAGCAAAACAATATGAAGGCTTGACCGAAGAGGAGATTACCGCCATGGAGCAGGAAGCCATCGTGCCCAAAAGCTACTATAAAGGAGACTCAATTCCCTATCGACCGATGTATGTGAAATGGGATGACGGGGGCGTTGACAGCACCGCTCTGAAATATAATGTGGTGGTAGCCGATTTCACACAACTTTTCAACGCCAGATCGGTGATGAGCCGACTGCAAAAAGCAGGGTATCGGAATGCCGTGGTTATGCACGACAAAGATAACCGCTACTACGTCGGGGCAGTCACTACCACATCGCTCGACAGCGCCGTTGTTGCCTTTCACGCATTAGAGAAAAAATCGCCGCTGCCACTCAAAACAGGATACCCCTACATTCTCGCCAAGGCGCGTTAAACATGTATCTTAGGGCGCATTCAACCCTCTTTAAATACAGCAATCCATCCCCTCCCGCAATTGGGAAAGGATGGGTTGTGTTTTTTTAGGATCTTACTTAGTCCTGCAGGATGGTGGAGCGAGATGGGTTGGCCCGAGCCGGAGTGTGAGGCGAGAGGGAATAATCTGAGCCGAGAGAGGGTGGCCTGCGGTGTTACTTCTTGCTGTTGTCGATAACATACTGCATGCATTGCAGCATGGTTTCGCGTACACCGTTTGAGGAGTAAGTTGCTCCGGTAATGCCGTCAACCGAACCGTTAACCACCTCCTCGGGGGTCAGCCCCACATACTTCGGCAGCATCACATCGTTAACAGCACTGAAATATTCGGGCGACTCACTGTTTTTCATTGCCTCTACAGCGCTGATGCGGCCATCGGTGATAGTAATCTGCAAAGGAATTTCACCGTTATAGCCATGTACACCTTTCACAATGTCGGTTGAACAGATGGTGTAGGTTCCTTCGGCACTAATCTCATTTTTGCTGTTGAACAGTCCGCAAAAATAAGCCACCGCCACAATCACAACGATAACTAACACTCCGAGAGTGGCCAAAACACTTGCAGTCATGCCACACACTTTCTTACTTTTTACCATTATAGCTTTTACGTTTTTAGTGTTACACATCCCTCGCCACAAAACCCGCACAAAGTTACCACACATTCCCCATTTCGGCAAAAATTTTATCACCTATCGGAGCAGAGCATCGCTGCTAATAGTAGTATGAGAGTGTTTTAGTAAAATAGTAATACCGTAATGCAGCAAGACCGTAAGACTGTGAGATAGAGTGATTGGGAGATGGGAGATTGGGAGATGGGAGATAGGGAGATGGGAGATGTGAAGTCGGCTGCTGCGATTCTCACCAAATCTGCAGTGTCGGATTATGGCGCGAAGGCCGGAGGAGGAGGCGTAAATGCCGGTTGAGGGTCGGTAAGCGGATCGGTTGCGACCATCTCGAGTGAACGGTCCCCCTCGGTGCGAAGGTCATAAATCTGGTTTGAGCGACAGTTAACGTAGGTCAACGACGGGTCGAACGACACATCAAGCATCGTGAGTTGATTGTTGTTACACATCAGTCGCTCCAGGAAAGTTTGATTATTGAGCGTGAGCTGAGTGAGATCGTTGTAGGAGCAATCAACAAACAACAACTTGGGGCATTGCTCCACCGTAAATTGCGTAAGATTGTTGTAAGAGCAAACAATGTCGAGCAACGCATCACATTGGCGCACCGTGAGCGATTGCATATCGTTGTCGGTGCACATAAACATGCTTAATGATGGCAAATTGCTCAATATCAAATTGGAAATGCGGTTCCCGTCGACGTTGAGAGTCTGCAGATTTTCAACACCCACCAAGGTCAATGAAGCCAGTTTGTTGTAGCCGCAATACAGATTTTTGAGCGCCGTGCAGTAACTCACATTGAGTGCCTCCAGATGATTGCTGCGGCAATTAAGCGTTTTCAGCATTGTGGAGTTTGACACATCGAGCGACACCAAACAATTGTTGCTGATGTTGAGCGAAGTGAGAAACGGGGTGTCCGACAGTGTAAACGAATTAATCCTATTGCGATAGATGTTGAGTACACGCAGCGCACCGCATTTCTCAAAACTTACCGAAGTGAGTTTGTTGCGCTGAGCATCAAGGCGCACAAGAGCCACATCACCGTCGACATTCAGACTTGTGAGGGCATTATTCGACACATTAAGAGACATAAGTGCCGAGAAGCCATTGAGCGAGAGTGTCCCTGCGAGATGCTTGTCATGCCAATTTATTACAGTGATATGCCCGTTGGCCACGGTGATACCATCCCATGTTGTCGGATCTGACAAGTTCTCGATTTTCAGAGCCTCGGCATTGGTTGCCGCCGATTCGGCCGGTTGCGCCAAAAACGCTTGCAGTTGGCGCACTTCGTTTTTGTTAATCTGTGCGGCCGATGCCGTCATGCAGCTCAGCACAAGGCCACCGGCAAGAAGATAGTTTTTCATAAAGTTGAAGTTTTAGTTTCCACTAAAACATTCGCCTTTACAAAAAAGTTTCCGGGCGTTATGCGGCAAGAAGTTATCTGTGGGGAGTGTTACTTTTCAAACGAGGCCTTCAACTCATCATGCTCCATCGACGCCAATTCCCAATCCGACATTGCATTTTCGAGAGCCTTGGTTGTGGTTTGATGAAGTGTGAAAATCTCATTTGTAGCCTCACCGCCCGAAATACGCTGCTCGATATCGGCAATCTCTGCTTCTAACTTTGCGATGTTGGCTTCAGCTTCCTCCACCTTTTTCGCAGCCTTACGCAACATTTTGTCGCGTTCGCGCTGTTCGGCATACGACAATTTACGCGGATTCACCGCAGGGGATTCAGCTGCCGTGGCTGCAGTTGGAGCTTTCGTTGCGCTCTTCTCGGCATTTCCGTTGCCCGGCGATTGAGTCAGCTCCAACTCGCGCAGCGAGCTGAGTTTTTTCTTCTCAAGGAATTCATAGATACCACCCAAACATTCGCGCACTTTGCCACCGCCAAACTCATAAACCTTTTCAACCAAACCGTCGAGGAACTCACGGTCGTGACTCACCACAATCACCGTGCCGTCAAAATCCTTGATAGCCTGTTTCAAGATATCTTTGGTTTTCATGTCAAGGTGGTTGGTAGGCTCGTCGAGAATCAGCAGGTTAACCGGCTGCAACAGCAACTTAATCATTGCCAAACGTGTTTTTTCTCCACCGGAAAGCACGCTCACCTTCTTGTCGGAGGCCTCACCGCCAAACATAAATGCACCGAGAATGTCGCGTATTTTTGTACGGATGTCACCAACGGCAACATTGTCGATGGTTTCAAACACGGTCAAATTACCATCGAGCAACTGCGCCTGATTTTGTGCAAAGTAGCCAATCTGCACATTATGACCGATTTTCAAGTTGCCGGTAAAGGGAATTTCGCCCATAATACACTTCACAAGCGTTGATTTACCCTCACCATTTTTACCCACAAATGCAACCTTCTCGCCACGACGTATGGTGAATGTGGCGTTGTCGAACACTTGGTGGTTGCCGTAGGCTTTGCCGACATTATCGGCTATCACAGGGTAATCGCCCGAGCGTGGTGCCGGTGGGAAACGGAGGCTCAACCGCGATGTGTCGACCTCATCAATTTCAATACGTTCAATCTTTGCCAACTGCTTCATGCGGCTTTGCACCTGCACTGCCTTTGTGGCTTTGTAGCGAAAACGCTCAATAAACGCCTCGGTGTCGGCAATCTCCTTCTGCTGGTTCTGCCAAGCGCGAGTTTGCTGCTCGATGCGCTCCTTGCGCAGCTCCACAAACTTTGAGTAGTTGACCGCGTAATCATATATTTTGCCACACGAAATTTCAATTGTGCGATTGGTAACATTATCAATAAAAGCTCGGTCGTGGCTCACCAACACCACAGCTTTTGCTCTGGTTGAAAGGAACTGCTCAAGCCACTGAATTGATTCGATGTCGAGGTGGTTTGTAGGCTCGTCGAGCAGCAACACATCGGGATGTTGTAACAACAGTTTTGCCAATTCCACACGCATGCGCCATCCGCCCGAGAACTCCGATGTGGGGCGGTCAAAATCCTCACGCACAAAACCGAGACCAAGCAACGTTTTCTCCATCTCCGCCTCATGGTTCTCACTCTGTTCCATTGTGAGGTGTTCGGTGAGCAAGGTCACCGAATCAATGATGCGCTGATACTCGGGCGATTCATAATCGGTGCGTTCGGCCAACTGCACATTCAGTTCGTCGAGGCGTCGCTGCATATCATCAATTTTTGAGAAAGCTTTGCGCACCTCCTGCAGCAATGTGGTTTCGTCGGCGAGTTTCATCTGCTGCGGCAGGTAGCCTATGGTTGTATCGGCCGGAATTGCCACACTGCCCGATGTGGGGCTCTGCAATCCGGCGATAATTTTAAGCATTGTTGACTTCCCGGCGCCGTTCTTACCCACAAGGGCTATGCGGTCACGTCGGTTAATCACGTAATTTATGTTATTGAAGAGAGACTTTGCGCTAAATTCTACAGTAAGATTTTGTATAGCAATCACAGCAATCGTGTTAATTCGTTTTATGGGCGCCGACCGGTTGCGCCCGCATGAGTTAAAGGTCCCGGCCTCGGCGGTTAGTTGCCACACATTGCGAGGGTGTAACAACCATATCCATAGCCACATCGTGTGGGTCGGCGGCTATCGCCTCATCAAGGAGTTGAAAATCATAGCCCACGCCTATAATCGGTGCCGTGGCATCGTGTAACAATCGGTCATAGTAGCCTTTGCCACGACCGATGCGATTCCCTGCGTGGTCGAAGGCCACACCCGGAGCAATAATCAGCTCCATATCACTCACAGGCACCACATCATTTCCCTCCGGCTCCTCAATATTAAAAGCTCCGACGGCCAAACGAGCCGGATTAAACGGGAGAATCTCCAGGTCATCACCCTTCACACGTGGCAAAAACAGCTGCTTTTCCCGCCCCCACTTCTGCAAAAATGCATGAGTCGGCAGTTCATCGGGCAACGAGTGGTAAAGCAACACCTTGCGAGCGGCGATAAATGCCTTCAACTTCTCCACGCGAGCAAACGCCTGCGTGGCTGCCGCGCATTTATCAGCCTCCGAGAGTTGCTTTTTCAGCGCTCTGATTTGGCTACGTATCTCGCTTTTCTCCATCATACGCAGGGGCTGTTATTACTTTTTCTTCGTTCCCTTTGCGCCGTTTTTAGTCGGCTCGGTTGGAAGTAGCGGGAATGCGGCTCCACCGTTGAGCAGTTCATCCACCGCTCGACTCACATTTGAGTCTATGCGGTTGATGATGGTGTAATATGCCGTATAGTCGAGCACATCGCGTGCAATCAAGCCCTTGAGTTGTGTTACAAGCAGGTCGTGCGAAATGTTGATATAGTACCAACGAGCCGCAACTCCGTTGCGCCCGGCGTAGTTAACAAACTGACGCAGCAACACATCATCTGTAGGCAACTTCTTCTCCAACTCGGTCAAGGTGGTTACATGCTCAAAACTGTCGCGGTTATAGTCAACATAATCGAAGGCAAATTTCTGCAACAGTCCGGCATTGGCCACATTGACGTAATAGGATGTGATGCCAGAAGTGTCGTTAGGCACGAAGATGTCGGGCATGATGCCACCGCCACCATAAACCGTACGACCGTGGATTGTTTTGAATTCGAGCGATTTGTCAAATTTTATAGAATCCTGACTAAACATCTCGCCACGGTTGTAGCGGTCAAGAATGTCGTGACCGTATAGTGCACTGTTTGAGTAATCTTTTTGGATGCATCGGCCCGACGGGGTGTAATAGCGACCGATGGTCAAACGGATAGCACTGCTATCGGGGAGCACCGACTGGCGTTGAATCAACCCCTTACCAAATGAGCGGCGGCCCACAATCAGTGCTCGGTCGTTATCTTGCAAAGCTCCGGCAAAAATCTCCGACGATGATGCCGAGAATTCGTCGAGCAGCACCACAACCTGGCTCTCCTTGAAGCTTCCGTTACCGTCGGCTTGCACTCCGTTGCGGGCGTAGTAATCACGTTCTTTAGTAGTTACTATTATATCGCCTTTCTCCAAAAATTCATTTGCCATCAGGAACGCAATCTCCATGAATCCGCCCTGGTTGCCGCGCAGGTCGATGATAAAGTCCTGTGCGCCTTTACGTTTCAATTCGTTGAGCGCTTGCCAGAATTCATCGTAGGTGGTACGTCCGAATTTATCAACTTTAACGTAGCCGATGCCGGGTGAAACCACATAGTAGGCGTTAATCGAGTTTTGGGGAATTGAGCCACGGGTGATGTCGAAGGTCAGCAACTTCTTGGCCGTGTGACGACGGATGCCGAGTTTCACGTGAGAATCCAAATCGCCGCGCAATAGCTGCATCACACGTTCCGTAGTGATGCCCACCCCGGCCACATTCTCACCATCAACTTTCACAATGCGGTCACCGGCCTTCAAGCCCACCTTTTCCGACGGGCCTCCGGGCACAACTTCAACCACAGTGATTGTGTCGTTATTGAGTATGAATTGCACACCGATGCCATAGAAACTGCCGTCGAGTTCCTCGTTGACCGACTGCAAATCCTCAGCGGGAATATACACCGAGTGAGGGTCAAGGCTCGCCAGCAGGCTTGGGAGCGTCTTCTCAAGCAAGCTGTCGAGGTCAACCTCGTCAACATAGTCATTCTTGATGAGATTAAGAATGGTTTGGAATTTCTTTTGTGCTGCAGTTGGCCCGCTTTGATGGTGCAAAAGGTCACCGCCGAGAAAGCCCAAAACAAAAGTGAGTGCAACCACAATGGGCACCCAAATTGATGTTTTTTTCAAATGATTCATAGAACCTTTTTGTGCGATTGAAAAATCGTGTATGTTTTTATCCTATTGGAGCGTTTCAATGTGAACACATTCAACACCGGCGCGTTTCAGCAAATCTATTCCGTCGGTTATGCGATAGAGTTCGTGGAAAACCACACGGCTGATACCCGCTTGGATTATCAGCTTTGAACATTCCACACACGGTGATGCCGTGATGTAGAGCGTGGCTCCGGCCGACGAGTTGTTACTTCTCGCCACCTTGGTTATGGCATTGGCCTCGGCATGAAGCACGTAGGGCTTGGTGACACCCATATCATCCTCACAAACATTCTCAAACCCCGACGGCGTTCCGTTAAAGCCATCGGAGATTATCATAGAGTTTTTAACGATGATAGCCCCCACCTTACGGCGTTGGCAATATGAGTTTTCAGCCCATATCTCGGCCATTCTGAGGTAGCGTTTGTCGAGCAGTTCCTGCTTCATTGCTGCCTCAACGCCACCTTTCGCCGAGAGTCCGGTAGCATTACGATTCGTTTGCGACAGTTCCATAGTCGGATTGTTCACAATACTTGTTTCAAGTTGTTGATGTATTGAGTTACAAAGATACAAAATCCCTTGAAAATAAATGCTGTTGAGTCACTCTTTTCGTGCTTTATCACACAGTTTTCTCACGATTTATTCATTTTTACGCCCCACAAACAATGTAGCCAATATGCCACACGTTAAACCTTATGCATTTTTATGCGTCTAAACAGCATGAAAAAGAAATTATTTACACTCGTCATATTATTCGCAGCAATTGCCGTTGATGCTTTTGCTTGGAATGTGTCAAAGGAAACATTGACCTACGACATCATGTATAAATGGGGGCTCATCAACAAAAAAGCCGGTTCGGTAACACTGAAAGCCACCCCGGAATCTTCATCGATGTTCAAAGCAAAACTCACCGCATCCACCGCGCCGTGGGCCGACAAATACTACATGGTACGCGACACACTGAAGGGCGAAATTAATTCTACGAGTTTTATCCCGAGCTATTACGAAAAGATTTCTCATGAGGGGGGCGACTATAACCGCGACCTGCTCTACTACACCCATAGTGGTGACACCCACACAGCCAATGCCACCCGTTGGCGCCTGCACAAAAAGGACACCGAGGTGATTAAGACGACCAAAACCTACAGCGCAACAGGTCTTTCGATGGATATGCTTAGTGCATACTTCTATATGCGCCAAATCAGCTACCAAGACATGAATGCCGGCGACACTGTAAAATTCAATGTATTCTCCGGAAGCAAGAAAGAAACACTGACCATCAAATACAAGGGCGTGGTAACACTCGAGCTGAATAAAAAGAAATATTCAGCCTATCGCATCACATTCATCTTCACCACCGATGGTGGCAAAGTAAGTTCAGATAATATGGATGCCTGGATTTCCACAACCGACTCACGCATACCTCTTCTTCTCGAGGGCAAATTGGTGGTGGGTAAAGTGCGTGCGATTTACTCCGGTGCGATGCCGGAATAACCTATGTGGCTGCCACAATCGGCAGTCTTTCAGCCGGTGACGGCTATTCCTCTTCCATTTCGGGGAAGGGAAGCGAGTAGCGCGACGACTGTTCTATGCGGCGATTACGCCAACATTTGCGACACACGGCAATGTAACGGTCGTCACCTCCGATTTCCACTTGTGCACCTTCGGTAACAAAATCACCGTTTGAATCAATACGAGCATTCACAATGGTTTTATGGCCGCAGGTACATGTTGATTTTATTTCGTCGATGGTGTCGGCAATCTCAAACAAACGTTTCGAGCCTTCAAACAGATGTGTTTGGAAGTCGGTGCGCAAACCGTAACAAATCACATTCGAGCCATAGTCGTCAACCACACGCGACAGTTGGTCAACCTGTTGCGCTGAGAGGAATTGAGCTTCATCCACAAGAAACCATTCCACAATGGCACCAATGCGGTTGAAATATTCTTTGGCAAACTGATATAAATCGGTGTCGGGATAAATCCATTGGCACTCGCGCTCTATGCCTATGCGCGATTTTATGACGTTCTTGCTGTCGCGGGTGTCCACAACAGGTTTCATACACAAGTAGCGCATTTTGCGCTCCTCAAAGTTATATGCAGTGGTGAGCAACAGCGCTGTTTTTGCCGAGCCCATTGTGCCATATCTGAAATAAAGTTTACCTTTTCGGTTCACGGAGTTTTGATGTTAAGGGTGCAATATAAACTGTTTCCCCGAGTGAGATGCCCTCACCGGCAGACTCACAATGCCCTCTGCCACCGTTGGCAGAGGCGTGTGGAATCCACTGCGAAGTTATCACTAAATTCACACCCCGCCAACACATAGCTCAAAAACTTATCAACATCTTTTCAATAGGTGTAGATGAGCCCGACACCTACCTCATAGCCACCGGTTGCATTGTGGGTAAAAAAGTAGCCCACGCCGTCAACCTCGGCCAGTCCGATGAAATATTCGTTTAATTTATAAGTTACGCCAACACCTCCGCGAACAGTCAGTCCGTTGCCCGAATAATCGCGCCCCATATACGACACATGTTTTGCCACATATAGTTCACCGTTATTATACTTACTGATATCTGTCGACATGAAATCGTTGGAATCACACACAAATGCAGCACCAACGTTTATATACGGGCGCAGACGCGACACTTTAAACGGGTAAATGTGGTTTTCAATACCGAGGCTAAACATGGTCACGGTTTGGCGACGCTCCCACACCCATGGGCGCACCTCAAAACGTTCAAGCGGGATAATATGCCCAAACATAAGGCCCCCACCCAAGAACGGCTCAATGCTATAGTGATCGGATAGGTGGAATGAGAAACGCAACGAAGTCATGAACCCGTTGTCCATTTTGCCATCGGCCGAGTTGTAATAGGAGGCATAGTGTGCGTGCGCTCCGAACCCCTTTATGCCCTTTTGCGCCACACATGGCATAGCGCAAAGCAGCATAGCGACGAATGTAAAAAGATGAAGATACTTTTTCATAATTACATGGTTAATTAAATTGAAGATTGTTGTGGTCTAATTTTTTTAGCACGTGATGCGCGCTTGCACACGCGCGCATCGACAAGCGCAAAGTTAATAATAGGGCTTCTTATTCCCAAGTTTTTATCGTTTTTTTCACTTTTTCACTTCTTTTAATACTTGCGTCGTGCGACACTTTACCTGCACGATGCATTCCGGTTACGCGCCTTCCATGCATCACAGACCTTCCAGACGAAATATTTAACCATTTATTTAACGGTGAAAGCGCCACTGAATCGGAAATTTGTCATTACCTTTGCAACATATAATCTGAAGTTTCTATAATCCATGGGATCAGCTATTACCAGACTATCCTTTGACTAAATATCAACATATATTATCATACCAGTTTTATTCAACAACATGAGGAAAGCTTTTCTAACCGCTCTATGTACCATTTGCGCTTGGTCACCCATTTTGGCCGAAAACAATTGGGTTACAAATCTCCCCGACTCGTATCTTATCCGTCAATTGTCAATCCCCGGCGCTCACGATGCCGCTACAGGTAATGGCTTCTCGGGCACGTCGGCAGTTGCAGCACTTGCCGCAGGCAAAACTCAAACAAAGTCGATTTCCGACCAATGGGAGTGTGGCGTTCGTGCCTTCGATCTTCGTCCGGCTTACGCCAATAGTAAACTCACCCTTTACCACGGTTCTTTAGAAACATCTCTTTCGTTCGACACAGCCCTGTCAACTCTAAAGGCTAAACTTGAGGCTAATCCTAATGAATTTGCCTTTATTTCAATGCGCCACGAAACCGATGGCGATAGTAGTGCCTCCGGGTGGGCCGACGCCGTGAGTACACTCCTAAGTAACTATGATGATATTATTGTGCCATTCTCTCCGACACTCACTTTGGCTGATGTGCGCGGTAAAATCATAATTATCTCACGCGATACATTCACTTCAAGCAAAGTTGGATTCGTTTCAGGTTGGGGCGACAATAAAACGTCGGAAAGCGCAACCATCACATGCGGTAGCAACAATGCAACCCTTTATGTACAGGACGTGTACCAAGCCGACAACACTTCAACCAAGACAAGTGCCATAACTGCAGCTCTCGATTATTCAACACAAAACCCGAGCTATTCAACATGGGTTATTAACCATACGGCGGGCTACATAGGTTCAACAGGCACAAACTCTGCAATCGAGAGCAATGCCAAAAGTTCTAACGCTGCCATGCTCAGCTATCTCAACGCAGGAGTGACAGGCCGTACAGGTATCGTGCTCATGGATATGGCAGGTAACTCGAGCTATTCCGGCCAGACATTGATCGACGCCATCATAGCCCAAAACGATAAGCAAGCCGATGCCACCACTTCCAACATGCTGAGTTTCTTCCGCAATTCTGCCAACTGGACAAAAGGTAGCGCTGCCGCAAATGCACCCGGAACAACATCCTCATTCTATCAAACCACTGTTATTGAATCATATCGCGATGACGCATTTGCACAAGGTAACGTGATGAGCGCCGACTGCGACAACGTGCCCAACGGCACCTACATGGTAACCGTGGTGGCCCACGCAAACTGGACTCCCAATCGCGGTAGCATCACAACAGCCGTAGCTGCTGAGGGCGCTGTAGGATACACACAACTTAGCATCAACGGATCGGCTGTTGACCTGCCGCTTATCCACAGCACCTCAATGCCAAGCCCCACAAACACCTATCTCGTGCCGGTGACTGTCACCGACCGCCACATGAAGATTTCTATCGACAACATCCGTAAAGGTGCAAACTGGCTCACATGCTTCGTGCAGGATATTCAACCTCTCGATGAGTCAAATAACATTGCTTCAACACAGGATTTTGAAGCCGGCCGCATTACCTGGACTTCTACCACCGGAGCGTCGAACAACCAGCTTCTCTCTAACAGCAATGCCATCACCGGAACCAGCTACGAAAACTGGGTGTCGGTCGACACAATGCTCAAGGGCGATATGTACAGCACACTCAATGTGCCCAACGGAGAATATGAAGTGTCGCTCGATGTATATTCAAATGTAGTGTCAGGTAGCAGTGTTCAAGTGTTTGCAAACGACAATGCTGAAAATGTTGACAATGCTGCAACCAACGAAACTCACACCCTTTCGGTTACAGTTACCGACAACAAACTCACCTTTGGCCTCCGATTCAACGATGCCATTGCCAACTGGGCTAAAGTTGACAACGCTGTCATCAAACTCATCAGCAGTGATAACAGCATCTCCAACAACCGACTTTTCTGCAACCCCGCTTACTACTTCGATAACCCCGCAAACTGGGGACTGCAAGCTTCTCTGCAGAAAGCTGATGTTGGTACCCCCGGTGCCAAAGATAATCTCTATGTTGAATCATGGTTGCACACCAATGAAAACATCACCGGCACAGTTATCTCAAGCACCCAAACCGGATTTGCAAACGGTGAATATCTCGTTGGTGCATACGTTCTCAGTCGCTACACCGGTTCGGAAAGCACTCATGAAGATGGCGCCACCGGATTGGCATCAATCAAGGTGAACAACACCACAGTTGACCTGCCCACCTA
>CAZDIC010000001.1:21661-26546 GCA_964505395.1 uncultured Alistipes sp.
CCACCGGATTGGCATCAATCAAGGTGAACAACACCACAGTTGACCTGCCCACCTACAACAGCGGCAGCATCCCCTCATTCCACGAACTCTACTACATCCCGACTGAAGTAACCGATGGCTCTCTCACAATCTCGTTTATCGGAAACGGATACCCCAACTGGTTTGTAATTGATGTTGTTGACGTTGTAGCCACATCATCAGATCAAGAATGTGAACTTTACTACCCCAAAACTGTCAACACCGACTACGCTCACGGTCAGTACATCTTCACTTACGACACCAGCACCACAATCCAGAACCACCAAATTCAAACAAACACTTCGAAATCATCGGAGCAATTCTACGAAATTTGGAATTCCACAGCCTACACCGGCAACCTCTACACCCGCGTTTATCTACCGATTGGCGTCTACAAATTCTCGCTCAACTGTTTTGCTGAGAACATCGACGACCACCTCAACGACTATTACCTATTCGCAGGCGACAGCAAGACCTACAAAACACAGGCCAACGCTTTCGAAACCTTGTCGACAGAATACACCGTTATCCCGGACGATAATGCCGCTGTCACTCCAGTTGAATTTGGATTGGGCATCAGCAATGCAGCCACAAAGTGGTGTGCTGTCCAGAACCCCCAAATCACCAAATTAACAACGAAAGCAAGCGCTATCGACAACGTCATCGTTGACCATGAACCGACAACCGACGAACGTGTGTTCAACACCCTCGGCATCTGCATTGGTAACGGCATTGACGCCCTCAACTCTGCCGCTCCCGGTGTTTACATCTACCGTGGCCACAAATACCTCCGCCGCTAATCTCCCAACATACCCCTTTACAGCCACCATGCAGCCACCCGCAAGTCGGGCACTGCATGGTGGCTGTTGCTTTGCGGTATTCTCCACACGGATAGGGGCCGATAGTGATATGTGTAGCATGTCGGTGATACTTGTGGGGATTTGTGGGAATGATATTTCCGTTTCATGCTAATTCTTTGTACCTTTGCAAGTAGTAAAAAACGCAATAAATGGCACTTAATTCAACAATAGACTTTGATGCCTTGTGCGACCCTTGGGACAGAGAGCACCTTTGGCATCCATACACTTCAACAACCAATCCATTACCCACTTACAAAGTTGAATCAGCTAAAGGTTGCCGCATCCGATTGACCGATGGCACCGAACTCATCGACGGCATGTCGTCGTGGTGGTGCGTTATCCACGGCTACAACAACCCCGTAATCAATGAGGCAATAACCACACAGCTCCAATCAATGAGCCATGTGATGTTTGGTGGCCTCACCCATCAACCGGCTATCGACCTCGGCAAACGTCTGCTGAGCATGGCCCCGAAATCAATGCACAACATCTTCTATGCCGACTCAGGCTCGGTTGCAGTAGAGGTTGCCATGAAGATGGCCGTACAAGCTGCCATTAGCCGTTACGGCACCCACAAACGCACCAATTTTGCCACTATCCGTTCAGGCTATCACGGCGACACATGGAACGCTATGAGCGTGTGCGACCCGGTTACCGGTATGCACGGTGCATTTGGCTCGGCCCTCCCGGTGCGTTATTTCGTGCCACAACCTCGCTCGCGTTTCCACGGTGAGTGGAATGCCGACGACATAAAACCGCTGCGTGAACTTCTCGAAGCCAAATCGGATGAAATTGCCGCTCTGATACTCGAACCAATCGTGCAAGGTGCCGGTGGCATGTGGTTTTACCACCCGCAATACCTCCGCGAAGCTCGCAAACTGTGCAACGAATATGGCGTTTACCTCATCTTCGACGAAATTGCCACCGGATTTTGGCGCACAGGTCGCAAATTTGCTTGGGAATATGCCGGAGTGGAACCCGACATCATGTGTGTGGGCAAAGGCCTAACGGCCGGCTACATGACCATGAGCGCAGTGTTGACAACAAAAGAGGTGGCCGACACAATCTCAAACGGTGAAGCCGGAGTGTTGATGCACGGCCCCACATTCATGGGCAACCCCTTGGCGTGTGCTGCTGCAAACGCTTCGCTGAAACTCCTTGAGGAGAACGACATGGCATCAACAGTGGCTCACATCGAAAGCATCCTTGCCGAAGAACTCGCTCCCGCCGCTGAAATGACCGACATTGTTGCCGACGTGAGAGTGCTCGGCTCAATTGGCGTGGTTGAAACTAAACAACCTGTCGACGTCGGACGTTTTCAACGTGAATGTGTGAAACGTGGCGTTTGGATTCGTCCCTTCGGCACACGCGTCTACGTGATGCCCCCATATGTTACGGGCGACGATGATCTCCGCACACTTTCACGCGAAATGCTCACCATCCTACGCTCGGAAAAATGGAAATAAAACAGATTTTGGAGCAACTGAGAGCCGAAGGTAACTATCGCGAGATTCCTTCAGGCACAACCGTTGCCGTTACCGACTATTCTACAAACGATTATATGGGGTTGGCAATGCAACCCGAACTGCAAGCAAAATTTTTTGCCGACCCAATCGCCACATCGGTGCCAATGACTTCATCGGCAGCCCGACTGTTGGCTCCTCGTCAAATTGAATACACCAACCTTGAGGTGTTTCTCGGCATCCTCTATCGTAAGTATCGCGGGGCCGACACCCAAGCTCTGCTTTTCAACAGCGGTTATCACGCCAACACAGGCCTGATTTCAGCCATTGCCGCAAAAGAGACAATGGTATTGGCCGACAAGTTGGTTCACGCCTCGATTATCGACGGCATTGTGCTTTCTCGAGCTCCGTTTGCTCGTTTCCGTCACAACGACTTCAACCATTTGGAGTCGCTGCTGAAATCGAAAGCCGGCGACTACAAACACATCTTGGTGATTGTAGAGAGTGTTTACAGCATGGATGGCGACAAAGCCAACCTCCAACAACTTATCGAGCTTAAACACCAATATCCCAACGTGATGATTTATGTTGATGAGGCTCACGCATTCGGAGTGCTCGGGCCTCGGGGCCTCGGCATGTCGATGGCGGTGGAACACCCTGAGGAGATTGACATCGTGGTTGGCACATTTGGCAAAGCGGCTGCTTCAATGGGCGCCTTCGCCATTACCTCACGCGACATTCACGACTATCTTATCAACAGTGCCCGCAGCTTCATATTCTCTACAGCTCTCCCTCCGATGATGGCTGCTTGGAGCCGTTTTACAGTGGGCATACTCATTCAAAAAGATAATCGCCGCGAGCACCTTGTGCACCTCGGTGAACAGATGAAAACCGTGCTCGAGAAATACAGCGACACCCCCATCGAGGCATCGCACATCCAACCACTCATCGTGGGCGACCCTCACAAAGCGGTGGAACTATCGCGACAACTGCTCTCGCGCTACGGCATCAAGGCATTACCCATACGCAAACCCACAGTGCCTGCCGGCACCGAACGTCTGCGCTTCAGCCTTTCGGCCAACATGATGCCACGCGACATCGAAGCGCTTGACCGAGCCCTTTACGACCTGATGTAAAAGCAACAATGGATAAACAATTTATAACATCATCACACAGTAGCCGAGTTATTCTCATTTTTGCCGGGTGGGGTATGGATTTCCACCCGCTTGCATCGTTTGAAAAACCGGGCTACGACATTGCCGTGGTGTGGAACTACACCGATTTCACTCCGGAAGATTTCGATGATGTAATAGCAACGCTACGCCCATACACCGAGGTGGTAGTTGTTGCCTGGTCGTTCGGCGTGAGAATCGCCGCCGACTTTCTCAACCGTGCCAAGGGTGTCCTACCCATCACACGCGCAATTGCCGTTAACGGCACCACACAACACATTCACGACCTCTGCGGCATTCCCGTGGCGATATTCAACGGCACACTGCAACACCTGTGCGACGTTACAGTGAGGAAGTTCCTCCGACGCATGTTTAACTCGGCGCAGGAATTTACCACATTCCAAGCGTCAGCACCACAGCGATCGTTCGAGAGTTTGCTTGCCGAACTACAAACATTTGCCAAACTTCCCCCGGTGGAGCCCAACGTCAAGTTGTGGGATTGCGCAATTGGAGGCACCCTTGATGCCATATTCCCGATAGCGAACCAACGCCGTGGGTGGCAGAGTGTGCGTTTCATTGAAATGGCCGATATGCCACACTTCCCGGATTTCGCCACGATTCTCAACAAGGAGGTAATCGACAAAGAGCTGGTGGCAACCCG
Source organism: uncultured Alistipes sp. (assembly GCA_964505395.1). Taxonomy (GTDB): domain Bacteria; phylum Bacteroidota; class Bacteroidia; order Bacteroidales; family Muribaculaceae; genus UBA7173. The sequence continues at coordinate 25,836 of CAZDIC010000001.1, forward strand.
TTTCTCGGCAGCTCTCAACACCTACTCCGAAAGCGCATCAGTGCAAGCCGATGTAGCCCGGCGGCTCTGGCAAATGGCTAAACCGGCAGTTGACAGCTACCTTGCCAACACTCCGTCAACCAATGTGAATGTGTTGGAAATCGGCGTTGGCAGTGGCATGCTCACATCACTCTATGCCGACACATTGCAAGGCACATCTCTTGAATTGTGTGACATTGCAGGTGTGCCACCCGAAGTGCTCCCCAATTGGGCCACATACCACTGCTGCGATGCTGAAGCCGACATCTATAACCGCCCGGATTGCAGCGTTGATATTATTCTCTCGGCATCGGCACTTCAATGGTTCAATTCACCCACAACCTACATGAGCGAAGTGATGCGAGTGTTGCGTCCGGGTGGCCTGGCCATATTCTCGCTGTTTGGCATCAACACCTTCACCGAAATCAAATCATTAACCGGCAACACACTTCACTATCCTTCGTTGCAAGCCCTGTGTGACAGCGTAGAGCATCAAGGACGCATTATCATCGCCGATGAACAGACAATGACACTCACGTTTGATTCACCTCGCGAAGTGATGCAACACATTAAACGCACCGGAGTGAATGCACTGCAGCCACACAGCGCTGCGGCCACATTGCGTTTGGTGCGTAACTATCCCCTCACGGCCGACGGCATGGCTCCGCTGACCTATCATCCTCTCTACCTTAT
>CAZDIC010000002.1:0-10722 GCA_964505395.1 uncultured Alistipes sp.
GAACATGATGACCGGTTTACACACCAAACTAAACAAGGGAGCTATCGCGATGTCAGGGCTCGATCAAATCACATTGAAGTAACGCAGAGCATCACGGACACCATTGGCGTCAACAGATGAGGTTACATAATCGGCTTTAGCCTTCACATCATCTGTGGCATTACCCATGGCCACGCCTATTCCGGCAGCTACCAACATTGAGGTATCGTTCCCTCCATCGCCAAACGCCATTGTTTCCGAAACATCGAAACCCAGCTTTACCGCCATTTGTCGAAGTGCAACTCCTTTATCTACCCCCTTGGCTGTAATATCGGTAAACGCCGGAAACCATCGACTCGACACCGAATTTGGCATTTGAGGCATGATTACGACTTCTTCATCACTTCTAATAACCGGTGTGAGTTGCAAGATGGGCTGTTTGAGCACCGCAGCGATGGTGCTTGGAGGAAGCTTTGAGATATCCAGGAGATTGCTAAACATGTCAATCACCTCTTGTTTGGGATTATACATCACAATATCATCCGTCCCGACAACCAACGAGGAAAAATCCATTTCATCGGCACAACGCAACAACGTTGCCACATCACTCGGATCTATTGCAGAGCACGATATCACATCGTCATTGCAGAAGGAATACGCGCCATTAGTTGTAATATACCCTTCAATGAGGTGAGAAATTGCACCAAGGTTATTAATCAACGAGAACGGACGTCCGGTCGCAATGAATATCTTCACGCCGTTTTGCTTTGCGGCCTCAAGCGCCTCGATTGTAGATTGTGGGATGCAGTGTGTTTGAAAGCTCACCAAGGTGCCATCAATGTCGAAAAACAGAGCTTTTATCATACTTAAATGTTATAGCGACAACAACTCAACCAAACTACGGCGGTCAAGCACTTTAATCATCTGTGGAGAATATTCTATAATTCCTTGTTTTTGCAGATTATCCAATGCGGCAATCAACGACTGACGAGGCACACCAAACACGGTGTACATGTCCTTTTGACGACATTCCAACACAATATCCTTGCCATTGATTTGTGTCAACGCAACAATCCAATAGGCCAGGCGCTGCTCCAAGCTGCCTGATGTAATGGCCAACACACCCTCAACAGCAAGCTGAGCATTCATTGAAAGCAAGTTCAGATAATTAAACAGGAAGATAGGGTCACTGTTGATGATGTGCATAAAGTCTGACTTATCAATCTGCATCACACCCACCTCACCCACAGCCTTAACCACTCCGGGATAGTGTGTAATTTTGCCAAAGAAGAAATCAGGGCAAATCACGGCAGGAGCCTGCAAAGTTTGCGACACACGAAATCGCTTTGACTTATTGGATATGGTCAAACGAGCTTCACCGGTTATGATGGTTTTTATGTGTGTGCACTGCTCCCCCTCATCCACAATTGTTTCAGAGTCGGAGTACTTCAAAAAATGGAACTTGTGTTTGCCCACAATTTCCGAGATTTTTTGATGCGACACACCGGTAAACAGCGGTGTACCCAGAAGGGTTTCAAACATGCTTCCCATATTTAACTGCTTTTAGTTATAACAATGATACGTAATCGGGCGAAGCTCACAAGCCTACGCAATCACATACCCAATAACGCTTTTGCACATCAAAAAGTTAAACCGTTAACACTCACTTTGCACTTTTGGCAGCCTTCAAAAGTTGCTTTTCGTGCTTGTATATCTGATATGAATTAAATGTGTTGTGCCACGCCACATAGGCTGCAGGTGCTGCAGAGACAATAGGATTAAGATATGTCAATGCCAACCACACTGCCAACACCGTGTTTTTCTGGCCCAAACTCTGCGCACCGGAAATGGGGTCGCCATAACGTGCACCGATTTTTCGGCCGAACAGGAATTGTGCCAAACACAACACCGCCGACACAATGGCCAAACCAATAATTTCCGGAATCATGGATGTCGGTTCCGTGAGGAGGAAACTTATAGAGTTACCTACCACAATCAACAGAGCGAGCGCCCAAATGTAGAACGACAAACTTTGGCGATTAGCGATGGCATCATGTAATTTGGGGGTAAATCGTTGCAATAACAGCGCCAACGCCAACGGCAACAAAATCAACGGCAACACCGTTACACTTATTGAAGCCAACGAACTGCCGAACGAATCAACGTTTGATTCGGAAGATGTTGAAATCCATGTCAGCACAACCGGAGCGATAAATGCCACGGAGGTGTGGCTAAACAGCGAATAAGTTGCCACGCGTGAAACCGAGCCGCCAAGCATGCCGGTTACCACCGGAGCCGCTGTTGCTGTGGGGCAAAACACGCAAATAAAGCCACCGGCGGCCAATATCGGGCCAAACGGGAGCAGCAAGAAGTAGACAACAATCGCGCCAAGCAGTTGTGCGCCAAGCAAACTCCAAATGTATGGACCAACTGCGAAATCTGACAGCTTCACACGACAGTAGGTGATCAGCAGCATTATAAAGATAAGATACTTCGAAAGAAAAGCTACATATCCAATGTAGTTGTGTAACACAACGCCCAAAACCATTGCCAAAGGCAAAATCCAAGGCTTGAGACGTTGTCGGAAACCGGCGAAATTCATAATTTAAAGATCTAATGTGGCGCTCACAGGGCGCCTGTGTTTTTAACAACTCACTTGCTCTAACACTGACAACACGTCAGCGTTGGAGCAAGTGGTGTTAGATTATGTGTTATCTGTTATGCGAACTTTGAGAAGTCGACATTTCTCATGTCGCCCGAATTTGCGAATTCGGTATGGAATGCAAACGCTGCATTCAGTGTGGCGGGAGTTTGACCGCCCTTGCTCAGTTTGAGGTAATCCCGCAACAACGGACGATAGTCGGGATGTGCGCAATTCTCAATAATTTCGTGAGCGCGCTGTTCAGGATCCTTTGCACGCAAATCGGCAATACCCTGATCGGTAATCAAGATGTCGACAGAGTGCTCGCTGTGGTCGATATGAGCAGCCATAGGCACAATGTTACTAATCAGTCCCTCTTTAGTTATCGACGGGCAAGAGAAGATTGAGATGTAAGCATTGCGGGTAAAGTCGCCCGAGCCACCGATACCATTCATCATGCGTGTGCCAAGCACGTGCGTTGAGTTCACACAGCCAAAGATATCAGCTTCGAGAGCCGTGTTCATTGCGATAACGCCCAAACGACGGATCACCTCGGGGTTGTTGGAGATTTCGGCCGGACGCATAAGAATTTTATCGTGGAAGAAATCAAGGTCGGCAAACAGTTGCGACTCAACCTCGTTGGAGAAAGTCATTGAGCAAGTACTTGCGAACTTACATTTACCGGTACGCAACAGTTCAAGCACTGAATCCTGCACTACCTCAGTGTACATCATGAAACTCGGCAGCTCTTTATCCATGCAGAGATAATTGAGCACGGCATTAGCCACATTGCCCACACCACTTTGCAACGGAAGGAACTCCTTGGGGATTCTACCTTTGCGATATTCGCTAACCAAGAACTTCACCACATTGGCACCAATCTTCTCCGACACAGCATCGGGTGCGGTAAATGATTTAACACCATCAAGAGAATTTGTGCGAACAATGCCACGTACCTTCGACGGATCAATTTTAAGCGTGGGGCGACCGATACGGTCGTTAGGCGCGTAGATAGGGATTTCACGACGGTAAGGCGGGTCGAGCGGCAAATACACATCGTGCATGCCAAGCAACGACTGCGGGAGGGCCTCATTCAACTCAATGAAGATGTGTTTTGCTCGAGGTGCATAGGTGGGAATGTTACCCAAACCGCAACCGAGCAACACTTCACCATCTTCAGAGATTGCAGCAGCCTCAATTATAGCAACATCAGTGTCGCCATAAAAGCCATATCGAGTCTCCTGGGCCATCTCAGAGAGGTGACGATCGAAGTAGTGTGCATCGTGAGCATTGATACGCTTACGCAAATCGGGCGTATTTTGATAGGGAGCGCGCATGTTAATCACATTGTTGCGTGCGAGAACACCATCGACATGGTCGTTGGTCGACGCCCCTGTAAAGATATTTACTTTAAACTCTTGACCATTGTCATGAGCCAATTTAGCTTTTGCGGCTACAGCTTCAAGAATAGCTTTTGGATTGCCGGGAGCGGTAAAACCGGACAACCCAATGGTAGTGCCATTGGTAATCATCTCGGCAGCTTCCTCTGCGGTGATAAAATTATAAGCCATATCAGGTTTTTAAGGTTAGTGCCGTTGCGTAAGCGGCCAATACATTGTAATTTAAGTTTCGCATTTTAATCGCCGTTAAGGCGACCGTATCAAATTGGAAATAGCCGAGGACACAGGCCCACAGCACGCTTCTCGCAACCGAAAGACTTGTGAGAACCCGTCTATTTTCGTAATTTTGTACAAAATTATAATTTTTACTCTCAACGGGCAAATTCCGAGCGCTATTTTTATAGCCTCTTTGCGTTGTAATAGAGCCAAAAAGTCAAAAAAGGATATGACAGACAAGATAAAGAGCGGTAATGACCACCAAGAGCAGAAGACTCTGTTTATTGAAACCTACGGCTGCCAAATGAACGTTGCCGACAGTGAAGTTGTAGCATCCATTATGGAAACCGCCGGATATGACGCCGCCGAGAGCGTGGAAAGTGCCGATGCAGTGCTTCTTAACACATGCTCAATTCGCGACAATGCAGAGCAGAAAATAGTGTCACGTCTGCAATATCTTAATTCGCTGAAACGTCAGAAAGGAAAACGCAACATGGTTGTCGGCGTTATCGGCTGCATGGCCGAGCGTGTCAAGGATACGCTCATCAACGAGATGGGTGTTGACCTGGTTGCCGGCCCGGATTCATACATGGACCTACCCAACCTATTCGCTGCAGTAGAATCGGGCGAGAGAGCCATTAATGTTGAACTAAGCACCACCGAAACCTATCGCGACATCATCCCCAAGCGCATCGGAGGCAATAAAGTCGGTGGATTTGTGAGCATCATGCGTGGTTGCAACAATTTCTGTTCCTACTGCATTGTGCCCTACACCCGTGGTCGCGAACGTAGCCGTGAGGCACAAAGCATCCTCAACGAGGTTGCCGATTTGCGTGCACGCGGGTTCAAGGAGGTTACACTCCTCGGCCAAAACGTCAACAGCTACCGTTATGAAAACGAACAGCACGAAATCATTGATTTTGCCGGACTGTTGGCCCTTGTGGCTGAATCAGCGCCAGATATGCGCATCCGATTCACCACATCTCACCCCAAAGACATGAGCAATGAGATTATTGACACCATCGCTCGTTATGACAACATCTGCAAACACATACACCTCCCGGTGCAATCAGGTAGCAACAGCGTGTTGAAAGCGATGAACCGCAAATACACACGCGAATGGTACTTAGACCGCATTCAAGCCATCCGTGAGCGCATACCCGAATGTGGCATCACCACCGACCTGTTCACCGGATTCCACGGCGAAACCGAGGAAGATTTCCAAGAAACACTGAGCCTTATGCGTGAGGTCGGCTTCGATGCAGCATTTATGTTTAAATACTCTGAACGCCCTGGCACCTTGGCCGCTCGTACCATGCCCGACAATGTGCCGGAAGATGTAAAAATCGACCGTTTGAACCGAATGATTGCACTGCAAAATGAACTTTCGGCAGCATCAAACCTTAAAGATGTAGGCCAAGTGATGGAAGTGCTCGTGGAAGGCGTGTCAAAACGCAGCAAAGAGCAGTGGATGGGACGCACCAGTCAAAACAAAGCAGCTGTATTCCCTCGCGGCAACTATCATATCGGCGACTTTGTGAAAGTAAAAGTTATCGGTAGCTCCTCTGCCACACTCCTTTGCGAATTGGCCAACTAAGTCATCGCCGAAATGTCGACGCATTGGACACATGCGTTTAACGCTCCACATTTAGCGTCACAGACGCAAATTTATGTTAAAACACTTGACAACGGCGCTCTGTGGTAGTAATTTTGTGGGAAATTGGGGTTGTAGGTGGGTGATACACGCGGGACAGAACGACTGTGTAAGAATGATATGAATCAGAAAAAAAATAAAAGTATTGCCGGTTGGGGTGATTATGTAACATCAACGATAAGTGTTACATTGGTGTTATTTATTCTCGGTTTGGTCGGGGTAATTAATATCACCTTTGATGGCATAAACCGTCAAGTTAAAGAAAGATTGGGCTTTACGGTTGTGCTGACCGACAGTGTAGCACCATCGATTATCACCAGCCTCCAAAAAGAGTGCAAAACGGCTCCTTACATATCCACCTATAAGTATTTATCATCGGAGGATGTGCTCAATGAAGAAACCGGAGGCGAGGGTGATAACCTCATTGACATCTGCGGCGTGAATCCCTACGCCCCGATGTTTGAAGTTAACGTAAAAGCAGCCTACGCCAACGTTGACAGCATTTCGAAGATTGTAAAACAGTGGGAGAATCGCGATTTCGTGCAGGAGGTGACAGTAAACACCGAAATGATTGGCAATCTGAATCGCAATGCCCATGTGCTCAACATGATTTTAATTATCATCGCCGGAGCTCTGTTGCTCATATCGTTTGTGTTGATTAACAACACCGTAAGACTCACCGTCTACTCTCGCCGATTTCTTATACACACGATGAAACTCGTTGGAGCAAAAGGGAGTTTCATCCGTCGTCCGTTCTTGATTAACAACGCCATTGAGGGCGTTATTGCCGGATGTTTGAGCGCCGGCATCCTCGCCGGATTGGTAGCATGGGGTCAAACCTTAGACGCCGATCTTACTCATTGGTTACCCTGGAGCTACACGGGCATAGTGCTCGGAGCGCTTCCCCTACTTGGCATTATTATCTGCACAGTTGCAGCACTGTTTGCCACCAACAGATACCTGCATCAGTGCTACGACGACATGTTTAATTGAATATAACAGTCTACGACACATACATTTTATGGAAACAAAGAAACAGCCATATAACCCAAGATTAGCCGACACCGCCAACAAGCCCGCTGCTGATAGTGGCTTGAACAAGGAGTCGCAAGATGAATTTCCGTTGTCAGCCCACAACTTCAAGTGGATGGGCGTAGCCGCAGCTATGATTGTGCTCGGCTTTGTGCTTATGCTTGGTAGCGGTTCTACCGAAGAGTTTAACCCCGACATTTTCAGCGCGCGTCGCGTTGTTGTCGGGCCTACAATTGCCTTTCTTGGCTTTGTAGCAATGGCCATCGCCATTATAATTCGCAAAAAGAAGTAACACAGCATTTTTATCGGCTTGCCGGCAATTACGCAAGCCCCATTATTCCCCTTTAACAAAAGAAGCAATGAATTGGTTAGAAGCCCTCGTTCTTGGCATAGTCCAAGGTCTCTCAGAATATTTACCCATCAGTAGTAGCGGACATTTGGAAATTTTCAAGCAGGTGTTAGGTCTTGACCTTGACCCCGACAAATCGCTTGAATTCAGTGTAATTTTGCACGTAGCCACCGTGCTGAGCACAATTGTGGTGTTGTGGAAGGAATTTCTGCCCCTATTGGTGTCGTTCTTTACATTCAAACGCGATAGCAAATTCTACTATGTATGCAAAATATTACTGTCGTGCATACCGGTAGCTATCGTAGGCTTCTGCTTCAAGGATTGGGTTGCATCAATGTTTGAGGGCAATTTGACGGTTGTTGGCATTTGCCTGCTCGTAACCGCAGTTTTGCTGAGTTTTGCATACTATTATCGTCGTCAGTCCGACACAGCACCGACAGCTCTTGCGCCGAACAGCGTAAAATCACACGACATCAGTTGGTGGGATGCATTTGTAATCGGTTGCGCACAAGCCGTGGCCGTTATGCCCGGGTTGAGCCGTTCAGGGTCAACAATTGCAACCGGTCTGCTCCTCGGCGACAAGAAAGAAGATGTGGCCAAGTTCTCGTTCTTCATGGTCATCATTCCCATCCTCGGAGAAGGATTGCTTGACATTAAGAAGATGTTGGAACCGGCAGCAGATGCAGCCGTTGCAGCAGGTAACGAGGCCGTTGGATTCCTGCCCTTGATCGTTGGTTTCATATCAGCATTCGTTGTCGGCTGCATTGCCTGCAAATGGATGCTTGACATTGTAAAGAAAGGCAAACTGATTTGGTTCGCAGTTTATTGCGCTGCCGCCGGTTTGTTTTGCTTGTGTTGGTAAACAACTCGGTTAGCCGAGCTTTGGGGTGGATAAATAAAAATACGCACAGATTATGTCAGATTTCAATTCCGACAATATCAATAATACACAGCCGTTGAAACCTCTTGAGGGAGAGATTTTCGTGATTGACAAGCCTATCGGTTGGTCGTCGTTTCACGTTGTAAAGAAACTGCGAAGCGCCATCACCGGTCGGCTACGCAAAGTGGGCATCCGCAAGCTGAAAGTGGGCCATGCCGGAACACTCGACCCGCTTGCCACCGGAGTAATGATACTCTGCACCGGCAAAGCCACGAAACGCATCGACACACTACAGTCGGGCGTTAAAGAGTACATTGCCACAATAAAATTGGGTGCCACCACCCCATCGTTCGACCTGGAGACGCCGAATGATGCCGAGTATCCCACAGAGCACATTACAAGAGAGCTGGTTGAGACAACTTTGGCAACATTCAAAGGACGAATCGAACAGATCCCGCCTGAATATTCAGCATGTAAAGTTGACGGTGACCGCGCCTACAAGTTGGCACGCAGAGGTGAAACTGTAGAGCTCAAAGCCAAGACACTTGTGATTGATGAAATAGAATTGCTTGAATACAACAACACCGAGATAACTATTCGTGTTGTATGCAGCAAAGGCACATACATTCGCGCCTTGGCACGCGATATAGGGGAAGCGCTCAAATCGGGTGGTCATCTCACCGCATTGCGTCGCACGAAAGTCGGAGCATGTGAAATTGGCAGTGCGCTTACCATCGAAGAGGCCGTACGACGCATTTGCCAATCGGCAATGGTCTATACCGATGAGGATGGCAACACCGTTGAAGTGCCGGAAACCGACTTTGACACAGCATTTATGCTGCACGAAAAGGCCGATATTAAGAGCTATGCCGAACGACAGCTCACACAAAACAAAAGAAACGATTAGTGAATAACAACTAAATAGAAAACGAGATGAAGCTTTCACAATTCAAGTTCAAGTTACCGGAGAATCTCATTGCGCAATATCCGTCGGAACAGCGCGATGAGTGCAAACTAATGGTTGTGCATCGTAAAACAGGCGAAATTGAGCACCGTGTGTTCAAAGACATCATCCAATACTTCGATGATGGCGATGTGATGGTATTCAACGACACCTTGGTTTTCCCGGCTCGTTTATACGGCAATAAAGAGAAAACAGGCGCTCGCATTGAAGTATTTTTGTTGCGCGAGCTAAACGCCGAGCATAAGTTATGGGATGTGTTGGTGGAACCGGCACGCAAAATCCGTATCGGAAACAAATTATACTTCGGCGATGATGAATCAATGGTTGCCGAAGTAATCGACAACACAACCTCGCGAGGTCGCACATTGCGCTTCCTCTACGATGGTGATCACGATGAATTTAAAGCAAATCTGTTCAAACTCGGCTCCACTCCGCTGCCCGAATACATTACACGCGAGCCTGAGGAGATTGATGTAGACCGTTATCAAACAATCTTTGCGAAGAATGAAGGCGCAGTTGTAGCTCCGGCTGCAGGACTCCACTTCAGTCGCGAAGTGATGAAACGGTTGGAAATCAAAGGCGTTGAACAGGGCTTCTTGACAGTTCACAGCGGGCTGGGTGCTTTCCGCGAAATCGACGTGGAGGATTTGACCAAACACCGCATGGATTCTGAAGATATGAGTGTGACACAGGAACTTGTTGATTTGGTAAACAATGCCAAGGATAACGGCAAACGTGTGTGTGCAGTTGGCACATCTACCCTGCGCGGCATTGCAAGTGCTGTAAGTATGGGCGGACACATGAAGACCTATACCGGATGGACCAACAAGTTCATCTTCCCCCCTTACGATTTCACCGTAAGCGACGCTTTGGTTACAGGCTTCCATATGCCCTATTCAACCATGCTGATGATGGTTACCGCATTCGGCGGATACGACCTCATTATGGATGCCTACAGCGTAGCAATCAAAGAAGGTTATCAATTCGGCGCCTACGGCGACGCCATGCTTATACTTGACTAATGGAAAACGAACGAACCGGAAGAGAAGCTCGAGTTTTGGCCGTTGGCCGACAGATGCTGACTGCTGCACGCACCGCACCGAAAGGCCGTGGCGTGGATTTAATTGAGTGTGCGCTACTTGATCGAGCCGATATAGCCAAAGTGTCGGCTGTAATGAAAGAGTTGCACGCCGAAACCGGACGACCGGTGTTTGCACGCGACTCGGAAAATATCCTCAAGGCCGATGCTATGGTAGTTATCGCCACTCATATTCAACCATTAGGCTTAAACTGCGGCCACTGCGGATTTACCTGCGGCGATAAACCGAAGGAAGCCCCCTGCGCAATCAACAGCGTTGATGTTGGCATTGCCATTGGCTCTGCCGTTGCAACAGCAGCCGACAATCGCATTGACTGCCGCGTGATGTTCTCAGCCGGAGTAGCCGCGCAGCGCATGAATCTGCTTGACGACTGCAAACAATACTTCTGCATTCCATTGAGCAGTTCATCAAAGAATCCCTTCTTCGACCGATAGTCACCGTTTTCGACCGATAGTTGAAGGTTGCTGACCGTAAATCACGGCACATAACTTTCACATACGACATAAC
>CAZDIC010000002.1:10822-25169 GCA_964505395.1 uncultured Alistipes sp.
AGTTGAAGGTTGCTGACCGTAAATCACGGCACATAACTTTCACATACGACATAACAGAATTGCCTCGACACCTGCTGATTAACAGCTTTGTGGCGAGGCAATTCCATTTACTAACTTATAAACCTTTCAAAACTCAATCATTTCATGAATTGGCTGAGCGTTCTGTCGATAAAGTTCGACAGTTGCTCACCCTTTAACATACCGTTGCCAAGGAGAGCCAAGTCGATAAGTTGACCCACTGTGGGTTGTGTCAACGCATACTCTTTGCCGAGATCGGTCTCACTCTCGCGTAACGACCTAATCTCTGCTCGCAGCGTATCAATGTGCATATGCTCCTCATCCGACAGTTTCTCCTTATCCTTTGTGTCAATCGCCGAGATTTGGGCGTTTTTGTCAGCGATTTCATCAAACAAAGGTTTAATCTTATCTGTCAGAGCTTGGTCAGCATCCGCGATTACACGTTTCACAATCGGGTTGTCAACATTGACAATCAATGAATAGCTGTCGGGCATTTCTCCGTAGAAGTTCATACCGGGTTGCAAAGCAGCCATCTCCTTCATACGACGCATATACTCACTCTGAGTAATAACAATCGGTGCAGCCGATTCACCAACGGCGTCAAATGAAACCATATACTGCGCATTGTCGATCTTGGGCAACTGTGAGGTGAATACACCGGTCATTATATCGCGTTGCAGTGCAGTGAGGTCAACAGCCTTCTTATCAGCTTTCTGAATGAGATTGTCAATCACATCAGCATCAACACGCACGCAGCGGCAATGTTCAATCTTATTCTCCAATAAACCAACGAAGTGGCTATCGAGTTGTCCGTCCATTACCAACACGTCATAGCCCTTGTCGGTAGCAGCTTTGATGTAGTTGTACTGAGCGGTAACGTCGGTAGCATAGAGGAATATAATGTTATTCTCCTTATCGGTTTGGTTAGGTGCTACCAACTCCTTGTATTCATCGAAAGTGAAATACTTGTCGGTTGTACTCTTCAGCAAATCGAATTTCATGGCTGCATCGCAGAATTTCTCATCGGTCAGCATACCATATTCGATGAACAGCTTAATGTCATCCCACTTATCCTCAAACGAAGTTCTGTCGGCCTTAAACAGTTCATCAAGGCGCGCTGAAACTTTCTTTGTGATGTAGCCGGCAATCTTCTTAACGGCAGAGTCGCTCTGCAGATATGAACGTGACACATTCAACGGAATGTCGGGCGAATCAATAACACCCTGCAACAGCATCATAAAATCAGGCACTACCCCTTCCACTGAATCGGTTACAAACACCTGATTGCAGTAGAGCTGAATGCGGTTCTTATTAATCTCGAAGTTATTTTTTATCTTCGGGAAGAAAAGAATACCGGTCAAAGTAAAGGGATAGTCAACATTGAGGTGAATCCAGAACAAGGGGTCATCCTGGCCGGGATACAACTCGTGGTAAAAGTTGCGATAATCCTCATCCTTCAAATCCGACGGTTTCTTTGTCCATGCAGGCTCGGTGATATTAATCACATTGTCAACATCGGTGTCGACCATCTTTCCATCTTTCCACTCCTGCTGTTTACCGGAGATGATGGGAATCGGGAGGAAACGGCAATACTTTCTCAAGAGAGTGTCAATACGAGTCTTTTCAAGGAACTCCTTGTTCTCGTCGTCGATGTGAAGGATGATATCTGTGCCACGCTCGGCCTTTTCCGTGGCGGTCATGGTGTACTCAGGCGAACCGTCGCATTCCCATTTCACAGCCTCGGCACCATCTTTATATGACAACGAAACGATTTCCACCTTTTTGGCAACCATAAATGCCGAGTAGAAACCCAGACCGAAGTGTCCGATAATAGCATTTGCGTTATCCTTGTATTTCGCCAAGAACTCCTCAGCACCTGAGAACGCAATTTGGTTGATATATTTATCTATGTCGTCGGCAGTCATACCGATACCGCGATCGGAAACCGTTAGTGTGCCGGCCTCTTTATCAACCGTTACACGAACTGCCAAATCGTCGATAGCGCCCTTAACATCGCCAACCGATGATAATGTTTTTAGCTTTTGGGTGGCATCAACTGCATTTGACACCAATTCACGCAGGAAAATTTCGTGATCACTGTAGAGGAATTTCTTAATCACCGGGAAGATGTTCTCGGTTGTTACTCCAATGGAACCTGTTTTAGCCATAATTATCTATTTTTCAAATATGCATTACTATGTGTCGTGCAGTTGGTATCACACGACACCATATAAACCTACAAAAAAAATGCCAAACAAAAAGTTTGGCATTTTTCGGTAATATATCTTAAATTCAATTCACACAACTGACATTATTTCGTGTCAGACGGCGTTTCTGTCACATTTTCGCTTGATGTGGCATCGGCATCCGATGTCAGCAATGCTTGTTTGGGCAACACGGTTGGCACAATCTTGTCGTTCTCCGCATCGTAATCAACACGAATATCATCGCCCGGATTCAACTCGGCATTGATAATCAATTCGGCCAAGGGGTCCTCAAGATACTTCTGCAAAGCACGCTTCAGCGGACGAGCGCCGTATTGCTGGTCATATCCCTTGGTAGCGATGTAGCTCTTAGCCTCATCGGAGATCTCGAAATGATAGCCCAAACGCGCCATACGACCCAGGAAGCCTCGCAGTTCGATGTCAATAATCTTGCAAATAGCATCCTTGTCAAGCGGTTCAAACATCACAATGTCATCAATTCGGTTCAAGAACTCAGGTGCGAAAGCCTTATTCAGGGCCTTTTGCAGGATGCCCTGAGAATAGTCTTTATCATCGGCACGTGTGGCAAAACCCACGCCCGAGCCAAATTCCTTCAACTGACGCGAACCGATGTTGGATGTCATGATAATCAACGTGTTCTTAAAGTCGATTTTACGGCCGAGGCTATCGGTCAAACGACCTTCATCCATCACCTGCAGAAGGAGATTGAACACATCGGGGTGAGCCTTCTCGATTTCATCAAGAAGCACCACCGAATAGGGACGACGGCGAACCTTTTCGGTCAACTGGCCACCCTCCTCATAACCTACATATCCCGGAGGTGCACCAACCAAACGGCTCACAGTGAATTTCTCCATATATTCGCTCATGTCAACGCGAATAAGAGTGTCGGCCGAGTCAAACAGATATTCAGCCAATTTCTTAGCCAAATGCGTTTTACCGACACCGGTTGATCCGAGGAACATAAACGTACCGATAGGCTTATTGGGATCCTTCAAGCCCACACGATTACGTTGAATAGCCTTAACAATTGTGTCAATGGCCTTATCCTGTCCAATGATATCTTGTTTTAACTTTGGAGCCATTTCGCGCAATCTGCTACCCTCGGCTTGTGCAATGCGTTGCACGGGCACTCCGGTCATCATCGCCACAACCTCGGCCACACGGTCTTCGTCAACAACCACACGGTCCTGTTCGAGTTGCTTTTCCCACTTATCGTTAGCCTCGGCCAGTTTAGCCTTCAGGTCCTGCTCCTTGTCGCGGAACGATGCGGCTTTCTCAAAATCTTGCGACTGAGCTGCAGCTAATTTTGAGGCACCTGCATCAATAATTTCCTGCTCAAGGTGTTCAATCTCCTCCGGCACAACGATGTTGGTAATATGCGCACGAGAACCGGCCTCATCCAGGGCATCAATTGCCTTGTCGGGGAAGTTACGGTCGCTCAGATAACGCTCTGTCAAATTGACACAAGCATTAAGCGCAGCATCGGTGTAGACCACATTGTGGTGATCTTGATACTTATCCTTGATATTATTCAATATCTGCAGCGTTTCCTCAGCCGTGGTCGGTTCAACCATAACCTTTTGGAAACGGCGTTCCAGTGCGCCGTCCTTCTCGATGTTTTTGCGATACTCATCAAGCGTGGTCGCACCAATGCACTGAATCTCGCCACGCGCAAGTGCAGGCTTTAGCAGGTTGGCAGCGTCCATTGTGCCTGCGGCATTTCCGGCACCGACAATGGTGTGCAACTCATCGATAAACAGAATCACATCGGGATTCTTGGCCAACTCATTAAGAATAGCCTTAATACGTTCCTCAAACTGTCCGCGATACTTCGTTCCGGCAACAATCGAAGCCATGTCGAGCGACACGACACGCTTGTTAAACAGAATACGCGACACCTTGCGTTCAATGATTCTGAGCGCCAACCCCTCAACAATTGCCGATTTACCCACACCGGGCTCACCAATCAGCACAGGGTTGTTCTTCTTTCTGCGGCTGAGAATCTGAGCCAAACGCTCAATCTCATTCTCACGCCCGACAACAGGGTCAAGACGGCCCTCTTCGGCAGCCTTAGTTATATCGTTGCCAAACTTATCAAGCGTTGGCGTGTCGTTGCCACTCTTACGCTGAGCCTTACCACGCGAAGTTTCTTCACGATTGGAAGAAGATGACGCTGACGACGCGCTCGAACCACCTTGCGACGAGAATTCTTCATCCTCGTCCTCCTCATCGGTAGCACCCAAGCCGGCCTGCGGCGTATCCTTTACATTCGACAACAACTTAAGAACCGATTGATAGTCAATTCCGGCCTTGCGGAACGGCACAATGAATTCCATATGCTGAATTTCGGGGTTATGGAGCAACGCCAAGAGCAGGTGCTCGGTATCAACGGTCTCGCTCTTTAACATACGTGCTTCCAACACCGACAACTTGACCAAACGATTACTTAAATCGCTGGCAACAATTTCACTTCCAAGGGGGGCTGTTGTGTCATACAACGAATCATCGAGTTGTTGACGAAGCTGATACACCGACACATCGCGCGACACTCGCTCCAAAAGAGCGAACACCCGCGAACCGGTGTCGGCAAGTAATGCCAAAAACAGATGCTCCGGCGTTATGATGCTGTTATTATGGCGGATAGCCTCTTTGCGACTATTCTCCAACACAGTCTTAACTTCGTTTGAAAAATTAATTTCCATTCTTCGTTTTCTACCTTTCTTCTTTGTGTAACAAAACTACCTCTCTAATGGTTGTCGAAGCCATGACACTCTGACATTTCAGGCAGTCATCGCATTCAACCGACAAATTTATCAAAAAATATTTGTCTGACAATATTAATTATCCACAAAGTAATACGATTACAAATGTTGACATCGTCAAATAGATTCGCTTTACTTCTGTTGTATTTTAATATGCTCAACTCATCAGAGCACTCATTCACCAATTATAAACGACAAAATCCGTGCCAAACGTATGTTTCTGCCAAGATTTAACAACTTTAAATTCTTACATTTTCGCACCCGCTCTCACGTTGTTGTGCCATTTCCACCTCATATCAATCCTCTCATTCGGCCAACCTCGGAGCCACAAACGCCAAAAGCCTCATTTTTCAGCTTTATTAGGTTTCTACTTAACATAATTTTGCAAAGTCATCGCGCAAAAAATCCTCTTTTTCACGCTTTTTTCTTACCTTTGTAAGATAATTAGAGGGGCATAAAGTGCCTCTATACGTCTGTTAAAACACAACAAAAACGTTACTATACAAATGCTGGAAGAAGATCGCATCATTAAGATCAACATTGAAAACGAAATGAAATCGGCATACATCGACTACTCGATGTCGGTTATCGTTTCGCGTGCTCTCCCTGATGTGCGCGACGGTCTAAAGCCTGTCCACCGCCGCGTGCTGTTCGGAATGAACGAGATGGGCAACAATTCCGACAAACCACACAAGAAAGCTGCAAAGGCCGTGGGTGAAGTTATGGGTAAATATCACCCCCATGGCGACTCATCAATCTACGGCACAATCGTGCGCATGGCACAGCCATGGGCAATGCGTGAATGTCTCGTTGACGGCCACGGCAACTTCGGTTCAATCGACGGTGACGGCCCTGCCGCCATGCGTTACACCGAGGTTCGTTTGCAACGCATCGGTGAAGAGATGCTTCGTGACATCGACTCTGACACCGTTGACTTTCAACCCAACTATGATAACTCTGCCAAAGAACCGGTTGTATTGCCTACACGCATCCCCAACCTTTTGGTTAACGGTTCATCAGGCATCGCTGTGGGTATGGCAACCAATATGCCCACCCACAACCTCACCGAATCAATCAACGCTTGTATTGCATTAATCGACAACCCTGACCTGACAGTTGCCGAGCTGATGCACTACATTCCGGCGCCCGACTTCCCAACCGGTGGCACAATCTACGGCTACAGCGGTGTGAAAGAAGCATACGAAACCGGTCGTGGCCGTGTGATTATTCGCGCCAACGCAACTATTGAGCAGGAGAAGGATCACGAGGACATCATTGTTCACGAAATCCCCTATGGCGTTAACAAAGCCGAGCTCATTAAATATATCGCTGACCTCGTAACAGAGAAGAAGCTCGAAGGCATTGCCGACCTCAACGACGAAAGTGACTACAAGGGCATGCGCATCGTTATCCGTCTGCGTCAGGATGCCAACGCCAACGTGGTGTTGAACAAGCTTTACAAGATGACACCCATGCAGTCGTCGTTCAGCGTCAACAACGTTGCCTTGGTTCACGGTCGTCCGAAAGTACTCAACCTCAAAGAGATTGTGCAGGCCTTTGTGGAACACCGTCATGAAGTGGTTGTGCGTCGCACCAAATTCGAGCTCAAGAAAGCGCAGGAACGCGCTCACATTCTGCAAGGTTTGATCATCGCATCCGACCATATCGACGAGGTTATCGCCATCATTCGCCACGCTGCATCAACCGATGCCGCAAAGGCCACTTTG
Organism: uncultured Alistipes sp.; assembly: GCA_964505395.1. Classification (GTDB taxonomy): domain Bacteria; phylum Bacteroidota; class Bacteroidia; order Bacteroidales; family Muribaculaceae; genus UBA7173. The sequence continues at coordinate 17,558 of CAZDIC010000002.1, forward strand.
ATGGAACGCTTCGAACTTTCCGACGTGCAGGCTCAAGCCATCGTGAACATGCGTCTGTATCAACTCACCGGCTTGGAGCAGGACAAACTTCACGCAAACTACAACGAAGTTATGCAGCTCATCGAGCATCTTGAGTTGATTCTCAGCGATGAAAATGTGTGTCGCGACCTTATCAAACAAGAGCTGATTGAAGTGCGCGAAGCCTACGGCAATCCGCGTCGCACCGTTATCGACTACACCGCAGGTGACTTTAACGCAGAAGACTTCTATGCCGACGATGAGATGATTATCACAATCTCTCACATGGGCTACATCAAACGTACTCCCCTTTCGGAATTCCGCGCTCAAAACCGTGGCGGCGTAGGCTCACGTGGCAGCAACACTCGCGAAGAAGACTTCATCGAATATATCTATCCGGCATCAATGCACAGCAACATCCTGTTCTTTACCCAACGTGGTATGGTTTACAAGATGAAGGTGTATGAAATTCCCGAAGGCGCCAAAAACACTAAGGGACGCGCTATTCAGAACCTGCTCAACATTGAATCGGGTGATTCGGTTAACGCATTCATCCGCTGCAAGAACCTCGATGACGCTGAATTCACATCAACCCACAATCTTGTGTTCGCAACTCGCATGGGTGTCATTAAAAAGACCTCACTTGCCGAATATGCTCGCGTTAACATCAAGGGTAAGAAGGCGATTATCATCCGCGAAGGCGACCAAGTTATCGGCGTTGAACTCACAAACGGACACTCTGAGATTCTGATGGCTAACCGCAACGGCCGTGCCATCCGATTCAACGAAGCTACCGTGCGCCAGATGGGCCGTGTTTCAACCGGTGTGCGTGGCATGAAACTCGATGACAACAACGACGAAGTTGTAGGCATGATTTGCATGCAACCCGATGATAACAAAAACGTAATGGTTATCTCGGAGAACGGCTTCGGCAAACGTTCACTCCTCGACGGCTACCGCATCACCAACCGCGGTGGTAAAGGTGTGAAGACAATGAATATCACCGAAAAGACAGGTGCTTTGGTTGCCATTAAGAGCGTTGACGACGATTGCGACCTCGTAATCATCAACCGCTCGGGCATCACACTTCGCTTCCGCGTGGCCGACATCCGTGTGATGGGCCGTGCTACTCAAGGCGTGCGCATCATCAACCTCGAAAAACGCGGTGATGAAATCGCATCGGTATGCTGCGTTGCCACCGACCCTGAAGAGGAGGCCGTTGAAGCTATCGAAAATCCCGAAGAGTTAACCGACGCCATTGTTGACGATGTTGACACCGATGCCGATGTTGATACCGACGACGATGCTGAGGGTGAAGCTACCGAAGGAAACGATGACAACCAACCCGAAACACCATCATTGTTTGACTAATAATAAATCATTATACCTAACTAAATCATACCCTTGTTATGAAAAAAATTTCAATCTTAGGGCTCTGCCTTCTCACCTTAGGCTCTGCCGCAGCTCAAAAGCAGCTCGTTAAAGAGGTGGAACGCGATTTGAAGGCTGATGCATCAGCCTACCCCACCGGCATGCAACGTTTGGCCCCCGCCTTCACCGATGCCGAATCTGCTTCTGACGCCTACACATACTACGTTGCTGCCAAAGGCGCTTTCGGTTTCTACGACCAGCAGAGTGTCTACGCGCAGATGGGCAAAGATGTTAACAAAAAACAACTTGGCCAATCAGTGCTTGAAGGCTATGACTACTGCATCAAAGGTTTGCCCCTTGACTCTGTAGCCGATCCTAAAGGCAAAATCAAAACAAAATACTCAAAGGATTTTGTGAAGGAAGTTGTTAACCACTACAACGACTTTAACAACGCCGCTCTCTATCTTTGGGAATCTGAAGACTATGCCGATGCCGTTAAAGCTTGGGGCTTGTACACCGAACTTCCCAACAACCCTATCTTCGTTAAAGGTGGTCTCAAAGCACCTGCCGACACTCTCCTTGCCGAAATCATGTACAACATGGGTATCGGTAATTCATTGATTCAAGACAATGAAGCTGCGCTCAAGAGTTTCCAAGATGCAATTGCTCACGGCTACGACAAAAAGAACGCCTACGACTATGCTATCGCAGCCGCTTCTCAGCTCCAGCAACCGCAAACCATGGCCGACATTGCTGAATTGGCTTATGCTCGCTTCGGCAAAGAGGACTCTCGCTACATCGGCTACATGATCAACAACCTCATCGACAAGAAAGAATATGCTCAAGCCGATGCCCTCATCGACAAGTATATCGCCGCAACCCCCGATGACTCTCAGCTCTACTTCGTTAAGGGTGTGCTTTGCGACAGCGAAGGCAACAGCGAAGCTTCAATGGCAGCCTACAAGAAAGCTATTGAAATCGATGGCAAAAATGCAAACGCGCTCATGCAGTATGGCTACAAGCTCTACATGCAAGCTTGCGACATCGACCAAAACGAAGGTGGCAACAACCTTTCAAACGAGGAATACAACTCATTCCGCGCCACCAAGGTTGACCCCTTGTTGAAGGAAGCTGCAAGCTACCTGGAAAAGGCCTACGCAATCGATGAGAACATGTCAGACGCTCGCCAAGTGTTGCGCAGCATCTACTACAACCTCAACGACGAGGAGAACCTCAAACGCGTTGAAGCCATGTAATCGCAGCATCCACAATGCAACATAAAGAGAGGCGTGCCGGGTTCGGCACGCCTCGCTTGTTTATGATTCTGTATTTAAAGAGGAGGGAGATTTATTATTGGGAGGAATGATTAAAGTGGGGATTAGGCGAGGTGATTCCAGCCTTGGGCACGGATTTCGATTTCAGTGTCGTCGCGGGTAATCATATAGCTGCCAAGCTCCTCCTTGGTAACATGACCTATTACTTTTACGCCGGGGATTTTTACAACCTCATCGTGCATTGAAAGCGGTACGGTGAACAGCAGCTCATAATCCTCGCCACCATTCATTGCAGCCGTAACAAGATTCATATTCAACTCCTCAGCCATCAGTGCGGTTTGATAATCGATAGGGATTCTATCTTCATACACACGGCAACCAACGCCTGAGGCTTTGCAGATGTGCAGGAGTTCCGACGACAAGCCGTCGGAGATATCCATCATTGATGTCGGGACAATACCGGCACGCTCCAAGGCTTCAATAATGTCGCGACGTGCTTCAGGCTTTAATTGGCGCTCAATAAGATATTCCTTCCCTTGGAACTCCGGCTCGAAATCCTTCTGCCCGGCAGAAGCCACTTTCTCACGTTCCAAAAGTTGCAATCCCATGTACGCGGCACCCAAATCACCTGTTACACAAATCAAATCAGTAGGCTTAGCCCCCGAGCGATAAACGATTCGGTCGGTGGGAGCATCGCCAATGCAGGTAATTGAAATTATCATGCCTGAACGAGATGATGTGGTGTCGCCACCAACCAGGTCAACGCCATAAAGTTCACACGCCAACTTGATGCCGGAGTATAATGCCTCAATATGCTCCACAGTGAAACGCTTTGACAGGCCGAGCGACACCGTAATCTGGCGCGGATGACCGTTCATTGCATATATATCGGAGAAATTCACCACCGCAGCTTTATAGCCCAGGTGTTTCAACGGCACATAAGTCAAATCAAAGTGGATGCCCTCAACCAAAAGGTCGCTTGACACCAACACATCGGTGTCGTGATATCGCATAACAGCACAATCATCGCCAACGCCCTTCAACGACGAACCGTTTACCAATTTAATATCATTGGTAAGATGCTTAATCAAGCCAAACTCTCCCAAAGAAGATATTTCGGTTTGCTTTTCTTCCATAATGTTAAAGTAAGATTAAACAACCGGTAGGAACGCCATCAATGCGCACATTCCTACCGGCTTATATATTTATGTTGGTTTGCATTGCCTACACACTAATCGCAGAGCGACCGGTGTGTAGCCGATAGAGACATTACAAACGCTCTACCAAAGTTTTAACCAACTCCTTAGTTACAGGTTCTGCAGTTTTTGCAGCCATCTGCACCTCTTCATGAGTGGGGACATCGGTAACATCCTTGCCACCGAGGTCGGTGATAACCGAAAGGCCAAACACTTCCATGCCACCGTGACGAGCTACAATAACCTCAGGTACGGTTGACATACCCACAGCATCGCCACCAATAACGCGGAAATACTCATATTCGGCAGGGGTTTCAAAAGTCGGGCCGGTTGTACCAACATACACACCGTGAACCAAACGGATACCCTTCTCGCGACCAATCTCATCGGCCAAAGCAACCAAACGATGGCTGTAAGCCTCGGTCATTGCGGGGAAACGGTCGCCCAATTCGTTGTAGTTTTTGCCACGCAGAGGATTCTCGGGGAACAAGTTGATTTGATCGGTGATAATCATAACATCGCCAACCTTAAATTCCTTATTCATGCCACCGGCTGCATTCGACACGATAAGAGTTTCAACGCCTAATGCGCGCATAACTCTCACGGGGAAAGTTACGGTCTTCATGTCATAACCTTCATAGTAGTGGAAACGGCCCTGCATCGCCATAACGCGCTTTCCGGCAAGGTCACCAAAGATAAAGTTTCCGCTATGGCCTTCAACAGTTGAAACCGGGAAATTGGGAATTTCCGAATAAGGAATCACCGTTTTGTTTTCAATCATATCGGCAAGAGGGCCGAGACCTGTGCCAAGAATCACTGCCACCTTCGGCATGTCGGCAACTTTCGACCGCAAAAATTCAGCGGTTTGATTAATTTTTTCTAACATAGCGCTTTGTTATTGTGTTTGTTATGTGTTATAAACAGATTATTGCAGCACTTTGTTTGCTGCGACATGAGCATTGTAAATTCACTACTTTAGCGACTGCAACAGATGCTTTTGCACTGCAGTGTCAAAGTCTTCGCTGTTCATAGGATCAAACTGGACTTCAACAGGCTGATAATAAATATATTTCTTCAGTTCATGTGGGAAATAGGGGTTATTAATCAACCTTACAGCATCCTTTTCAGTGGTGACAATATATTTTCGGTCACCCTCCATCTCGTTATACTTCTGCAGGATGGCATCCAAGTCCTTGCGAGTGAAGTTGTGATGATCGGGGAAATGCTTCACATTGACATGTGCACGGAATCGCTTCACATAGCGAATCAGCGGTTTGGGATTAGCGATACCCGACAGCACCAACACACTATCGTAGCCGGTCAACCAATTAAAGTAGAGCGTTTCAGGCCCGGCATCGGGGAACAACGGCTGCAACGGTGGGTAATTATAGCGCGAGAAGAACAGTTTCTGATACGGGAACAGTTTCAGATTATTCTTAATTATGCGATACTCAAGTGCTTTGAGCTGCTCCGGGCACTTTGTCACAATCACCATGTCGGCACGGTAAATGGCCGAAACAGGTTCTCTCAATCGTCCCAACGGCAACAAGCGGTCGTAGAACACCGGATTATTAAACTCGGTGAGCACAATTGCCAACGTCGGTTTCACGTAGCGATGCTGGAAGGCATCGTCTAAAATAATCAAATTGATGTTCGGGTCAAGGCGAAGCATCTCGTCAATGCCGGCGCAACGGTCTTCACATACCGCTACGGTTATCTCATTGCCAAACTTTTGGTAAATCTGATACGGCTCATCACCAATATCAAGCGGAGATGACCGACGAGTGGCAAGCACAAAGCCCTTGGTCTGTCGCTTGTATCCACGGCTAAGCATACCAATGTGATACTTATATCGCAAGAGGTCAATCAGGTATTCGGTATGCGGAGTCTTACCGGTTCCGCCCACACCAAGATTGCCAACGACAATCACCGGCACCGGGAATTCCCGCTGCTTCAGTATGTGCCATTTGAACATTAAATTTCTCACCCCCACTCCGAAGCCATAGAGCTTGGATAGCGGCAACAAAACCAGAGTGGATATGAGACTATTTTTTTGCACTATATATTCGTTTTAGTGTAATCAATATGGTTACCTATCCCCAACGACATGCATCCACATTACTGAACTACAACCTGCTCCATCCGAGCTTGAACAGGGGCCATATCCTTGAGCATCTGCAGATGTTCATACACAGGATAATACACACCCATATCCTCCTTCAAAGCTTTCACCTTCATTTGAGAATTCAGGTCGAGCAGAATATCAAATATCGAACGGTCGGCATCGGGATACGACACCACCTGATACTTTTTGTACTTATTATTCTTGGCCAGAGCCTTCACAGCATCGTTAAGCGAGCCGAGTTCATCAACCAGCCCAATCTTTTTCGCAGCGCCACCGCTCCAAACACGGCCTTCGGCAATCGCCTTAATCGAGTCTTGCGACACATGACGACCTTTTGCACAACGAGAAGTAAACAGGTCGTAACCATGATTAATTTCGTTTTGCAAACGAGCGCGCACAAACGGAGTCATCGGTTCAAAAAGATTTATGCCGACGCTATTGGCATTGGTTGAGACGAAATCGAAGTTAACGCCAACTTTATCGGTCAACAATTGCTTAACACAGGGAATCATGCCGAAAATGCCGATGGAACCGGTTAATGTAACAGGCTCGGCAAAAATCTTGTCAGCGCCACACGAAATATAGTAACCACCCGAAGCAGCCACATCGCCCATCGACACATAAAACGGTTTTCCTTTGCTCTTCAACACTTCAAGAGCATGCCAAATCTGTTCGGATGCGTAAGCTGAGCCACCACCGGAATTGACGCGTAGCACAAGTGCATCAATATCATCATCGTCGGCAATGTCCAAAATGTCGGGCACCACCCTATCAGAAGCGATTCCATCCTTACCACTCTCGGTTATGTCGCCTGAAGCATAGTAGATTGCAATTTTCTTCTCAGCCGATTTGCTGTTAGGCAATGTCACACCCGATGCAAGATAATCGCTTATCGAAATCAGTTTTGGAGAATCACCCTTCTTGGTGACCTTCGACAGTTTCTTCAAGCGGCTGATTAACTCATCGGTGTACACATAACCGTCAACGATTTTTAATTTCTCAAGTTTGCTCGCTTGTGTCAACGACAACAAACTGTCGGCCAACATATTCACCTGCGATACGGGAATGCCGCGCGATGAAGCAATTTCGGTGGCCATGCGTGTCCAAAGGCTATCAAGATAAGCGGTTGTTTGCAAGCGATTTGCCTCGCTCATGCCTGTAAGAATGTACGGTTCAACAGCGCTCTTAAAGGTGCCGACCTTGACGATTTGCATCTCAACACCGGCCTTGTCGAGCAGATTTTTAAAGAACGGTATACCGGATGACAAGCCTTTCAATTCCACACTACCAATAGGGTTAACAAGCACCTCATCGGCAGCAGAAGCAATGTAGTAATCACCCTGAGAATATGCGCCCGCATAAGCAATTACTTTCTTGCCACTATCCTTAAAACGCAACACAGCATCACGGATAGCCTTACGTGTGGCAACACCGGCCGAAGCACCATCGCATTTCACATATAGAGCTGTAATATTGTCATCATCGGCAGCTGCATCGAGAGCATTGATAATATCAACAAGTGACACCGTCTGCTTTTGATCGTTCAAAAAACTGTATATATTTGCATTGCCTGCATATTCCACAATCTCACTGTCGAGATTGAGACACAATATCGAATTTTTCTCAAC
>CAZDIC010000003.1:0-13033 GCA_964505395.1 uncultured Alistipes sp.
AGTGCCCGCTCCTGTTTCAACCGTGGTAACTGCGTTTGCTTCACCCGTGGAGCCATCTCGCCTATCGGTAGCACTTGTTGTCATGTTTGCGTTTGTTGTTTCAACTTCGATTCACAAATGTACAAAATTTCCATCTCATTTCGCCACCACTCCTGCAACTAAGACCCACATTGCAACCGTTGCGAGACGGAGAGAATGACATTATCCATTTATAATCTAAATGTTAGCTATTTAATTGTCCAACATGCTTTTGATTTGCTTGTCAAAATCAGAGTCTATGCGTTGAGTTTTATTGAAAATATCGTACTCTTGCTCAGCTTTTTTTTGTGCCTGTGCCGCCGATATTGCCCCCTTATTGGGGAGAATCTTATAATCGTTAAACGTGAGGAACTTGTTGACGCTTGCGGCAAACTGCTCCATGTTGAATACATTTCCGCGCTCAATCCGGCTTTCGATGTAGTCAAAGTATGAAGTTACAGTACGTTCCAACGAGCGTATTTCCTTTTCTGTGAGATAATTTTTGGCAATTGAGACATCAGATTTCAGTATTCGCCCATTCGGAGCATACTTCCATGTGGTTAAGCCCATGTTCGGCTTTAAATGGTCGGCACCGGCGTGGATTATTTCTGCAGCAGTGTGCCCGGTTATAGCATAGTGAAAGCGATTTTGCACCATTGAATAGAATTCATGTGTGGTTATCGCATTTTTGTCATAGTCAATGCTGCACTCGGCATAGATGTCGGTGATCTGCTGCCAAATACGGCGTTCACTTGCGCGGATGGAGCGAACGCGCTCAAGCAATTCACGGAAATAGTCTTTACCAAACACTGCGTTACCCTGCTTGAGGCGGTCATCATCCAAAACAAATCCTTTGCGAATAAATTCATTCAGAACGCGTGTTGCCCATTGCCTAAAATGAGTGGCACGTTGACTATTAACGCGGTATCCAACACTAATAATAACATCAAGCGAGTAAAATGTTTGTTCTCGCTTAACTTGACGATTTCCCTCTTGTTGAACTATTAAGATTTTCTTAATAGTTGCCTCCGGAGTTAGTTCATTGGTATCATATATATTCTTCAGATGCTGATTTATTGCGGGAATAGAAACACCAAACAACTGAGACATAGCCTTTTGTGTCAGCCATAATGTCTCGTTCTCCACATACGCTTGCACTGTTCCGGAGTTATCCGGGAGATTGTATAATACGAACTGTATTTCTTTTTCCATTGATGTCTTTTGTTAAAGTGACAGCTTTTTATTTCACCGATGGTGAGTGCTTTTTGCTTCACCTGTGGTAACTGCGTTTGCTTCACCCGTGGAGCCATCTCGCCTATCGGTAGCACTTGTTGTCATGTTTGCGTTTGTTGTTTCAACTTCGATTCACAAATGTACAAAATTTCCACCTCATTTCGCCACCACACCTGCAACTATAATTCCCATTTTATCATCGCATAGTAAAGTTATAAATCCGCAGATACACGAATGTGAATACGGATTTAGACCTAACCAATCAATATAGTTATTAAACCATTTTGCTGTTTAAGATATTTTTTATAACTTGCCACTGTTTTTCAGCTATACCCGTTGGACAAGTAACGCAACCTAAATTCAAGGGTTAAACGTAGTTGCGACAACGATTTGACGGCACGGCTGATTTTCAATGAATGATAGTGCTTTTTGCCATGTGGTTGTTCCACACTGTTCAATATAGTTTCTAATTATCCCATGAATAGAATTGTAATCACATTAGTTCTCGTAGCGTTCCTTCTCGGTTTAATTACCGGATTAGGCATCTCATCTTGTAACGACACTAAAACAGCCGCACAGGATGTACCGGCAGCAGTGGCAAAAGAAGAATCAACATCCTTAGCCAAGGATGCACGTGTTACCACATATCAGGGCATAGATGTATCACACCATCAGGGGAATATCGATTGGGTAAAAGTTTCTACAGACGCGAACATCCAATTTGTGTATCTCAAAGCTACCGAAGGGGCTACTCACAAAGATAAAACGTATGATTATAATTTAAAGGAAGCTCGGAAAGCCGGCCTACGAATTGGTTCATATCATTACCTGCGAAACACAAGTAGTATTCGTAAACAATTCAAGAATTTCACCCGAGTAGCCAAACGAGAACAACAAGATTTGATTCCTATGGTTGACGTAGAAGAACGAGTACCGAAAGACAGCATTCGGTTGTTTTGCCGATTGTTAACAGAGCATTATGGCAAACAACCGGCAATTTATGGAACAAATCGCTCTTATAACAGTTTCTGCGCACCGGACTTTAATGATTATGTGTTGATGATTGGTCGATACGGGCAGAAACCACCTGTAATTTCAGGACCATCGCACTATGATATTTGGCAATATAGCGAAAAAGGTGTGATTCCGGGCATTCCCAAACCGGTCGATCTAAATCGACTGCATCCCGATTTTGATGTTTCTAACCTTCTGTTGCAATAAAACTTGCAACGAATCTAACATAATAACACAACAGGAGAATACCTGATTCAGTCTATTCCACACACGCCTCCGGTTAAAATGCCAATAGCCACCTTCTATGGTTTTGCTTATGGAATTGTTGGGCGGGAGTTTTGGTGCGGAAAGGATTTTTAGTACCTTTGCAACGAAAGCTCTCGGGGAGACTGATGCAGGGCATCAGCGCTGCTGCGAGTGGGAAACTAACATTATCAACATAAGGTTTAAAATTTATCGTTGCCTAAACATAGAATTTATCATTATACAAACATAAAAATATAAAATATCAGAAATATCATGGAGCTCAAGCAAAAAAAGTTCAGCACTAAGATTGGAGAGATAACCTGGATAACATTAATCAACAACAAAGGCGCCGAGGTGGTTGTGTCATCACTGGGTGCAGGCGTTGTTGCCATCAAATTACCCAATGCCGACGGCACTCTGACCGATGTTGTTATCGGCTACGACGACCCGCTGTCGTATCTCGACGACGGACCCTGCGCCGGCAAGACTCCCGGACGCTATGCCAACCGCATTGCCAAAGGTCATTTCTCACTCGATGGCAAGGAGTTCACTTTGCCAATCAATAACGGGCCCAACCACCTTCACGGTGGGCCTAACGGTTATCAAAACCGCATTTGGGATGTTGCTATTACAGCCGATAACAAGGTGGTGTTCTCACTTGAGAGCGCTGACGGCGATGCAGGTTACCCCGGCAACCTCAAGGCTTCGGTTACATACGAATGGAACGACCAAAACAGCCTGACTATCAGCTACAACGCCACAACAGATGCACCGACAGTGATTAACCTCACCAACCACACTTATTTCAATCTCGACGGCCACGGTTCGGGCACTGTGCTCAATCACATCTTGAAGCTCAACTGCAGCAAGTGGCTTCCGGGTGATGACACTCTCATCCCCTCGGGCGAGATAGCCGACGTTGCCAACACTCCCATGGATTTCACCACGGAGCACACTCTCGGTGAACGTATCCACGAGGAATTTGACGCGTTGAAATTCGGTAAAGGTTATGACCACTGCTGGCTGGTTGACAACTACGACGGCACCCTACGCGAAGTTGGCACACTGCGTAGCGCCAAATCGGGCCGCAAGGTCATCATCAGCACCACACAGCCGGGTGCACAAGTTTATGCAGGTTGTTGGCTCGACGGTTGCCCCACCGGCAAGGATGGCGCAATCTATCACGATTACGACGCTGTTGCCATTGAGTGTCAAGGTTGCCCCGATGCCCCCAATCACCCCAACTTCCCCTCGCAGCGTCTCAACCCGGGCGAAACCTATTCACGCGTTATCAACTTCACTTTTGCCTAACTGGCAATAACGGTCAAAGTCGCTTGCCGACACAGACCTAACTACAAATAAAAAATCAACGGATTCCGAGATGTCGGAATCCGTTGATTTTTTATTTACGGCGTGTGGGGCGAGAGTTGCCACGCGGTTTGTCGGTTCTGTTTTGTGGTGACCGCGACCTGTCGGCAGGGCAATGGGCCTGATTGCCGGTCGGTTGCTGTCGCGACGACTTACCGTGAGCGGATGTAGATTGGGATGCTGCAGCTTTGGGCCGTGCGGGTTGGGGAACGGCGGCTTTTGGTCGGAAGGCAGAACTTTGATTTCCAACCGGGAAAAGCTTTCGCAGAAGGTCTTGACGGTGCAAGCGCGTGAGCGAATTGGTGATGCCGGCACGGTAGGTGCGGTCATACCAAAAGAAGTACTGTCGCTGTGCAAGTTTCTCCTCCGGGCGTATCGCAGTGAAGATTTTCTCGCCGGTGTAAGGATGATAACCGGTGTAGTAAATCTCGGTTGCCACGGTCATGGGGGTTGGCGTGAAGTCTTGCACCTGCTCAAGATGGAAATCAAGTTGCCGTGTTTTCACAGCCAATTCGGCCATATCAACCTCGGTGCAACCGGGGTGTGACGAAATGAAATATGGAATCAACTGTTGGCGCAAATTGTCGCGCTCGTTGATGCGGTCGAATATCTGTTTAAACTCATAAAACAGGTCGAACGAAGGTTTACGCATAATGGCAAGCACACTATCTTCGGTGTGCTCAGGAGCCACCTTCAATCGGCCACTCACATGATTGCGAATCAACTCCTCGTTGTAACGGCGGTTAGTGGCATCGACCTTCTGGTCACCTGTGCGATGCATCGACAGGTCGTAGCGCACACCGCTACCGATAAACGATTTTTTTACCTCCGGCAGAGCGTCAACGGCATGATATATGTCGAGCAGTTTGCCATGATCGTTGTTAAGGTTGGGACACGGCTTGGGGTGCAGACAACTCGGACGCATACACTTGCGACACAAGTCAAGGTTCTTACCTCCCATGCCATACATATTGGCCGACGGGCCACCAAGGTCGGAGATATATCCTTTAAAATCGTCCATCTGCGTCACGAGCTTCACCTCACGCAAAATTGAGGCCTTGCTGCGCGAGGCGATGAACTTGCCCTGATGAGCGGAGATGGTACAGAAGGCACATCCGCCAAAGCAACCGCGGTGCATATTCACCGAGAACTTAATCATGTCGAATGCCGGAATTCGCTTGCCCTTGTAGCGCGGATGGGGCAAACGGGTGTAGGCCATGTCGAACGAACGGTCAATTTCGGCGGAGGTCATCGGAGGACGCATAGGGTTCACCTTCACCACACGTTTGCCGTGAGGTTGCCACAGTGTGGCGCCATGATAACGGTTTGACTGCTGCTCTATGTGCTTAAAGTTCTCGGCCTGCTTCAGCTTATGACGCTTACACTCCTCAAACGAATGTAATATGATATTGTCATCGTCGGCAGCCGGCATCGTCTCCAACGGCAGCATCAACGCTGTTTGCGGCAGGTCGGTGATTTCACTCACCGGCACACCGGCAGCTATCAGTTCGGCCACCTGCAACATGGTTTGCTCACCCATGCCATACACAATCATATCCACCGGTGCATCGGCCAAAATCGACGGGCGCAAACGGTCTTGCCAATAGTCGTAGTGTGAATTGCGACGCAGCGAGGCCTCGATGCCCCCGGCAATGATGGGCACATCGGGATATATTTTGCGGAGAATTTCGGAGTAGACAATTGTGGGATAATCGGGGCGCATGCCATGACGCCCGTCGGGCGTGTAAGCATCATCGCTACGTCGGCGACGAGCCGCCGTGTAATGGTTCACCATCGAATCCATGGCACCGGCCGAGACACCGAAAAACAATCTCGGTCGGCCGAATTTGCGAAAATCGCGCAAATCATCCTGCCAGTTCGGTTGCGGCACGATAGCCACGCGATAGCCACCAATCTCCATGAGCGTGCGCCCAATCACGGCCGCACCAAACGATGGGTGGTCAACATAAGCATCGCCCGAGAAAATCACGATGTCAACCTCATCCCAACCGTGAAGTTTCATCTCTTTTACCGATGTCGGGAGCCAATCGGTCAAGGTGTGTGTCATTACTTTTTATCTTTTAACAGCGCCTCCATTTTCACAATCTCATCGCGCAAGCGTGCAGCCTCCATAAAGTCCATATCCTTGGCTGCAGCCACCATTTCAGAGCGCATACGGTCGATTGCTTTCTGCATTTCTCCGGCATTCATATATGCGATTACCGGGTCGGCTGCTATGTTTATATTCGGTTTATATTCATTTTCGTATGGCAACGATTGGGCCTGCTTGGTGCCCTGGTTGCCTTTGCGCGAGTGAGGTTTGGAGGCCGACAAAAGGTCCTCGGTGTCGGAATCGATGCCGATGATGTGATTGCGAGCTTTGACAATGGCTTGTGGCGTGATGCCATGTTCCTCGTTGTAGGCCAACTGTTTGGCACGTCGGCGCTCGGTCTCCTCAATGGTCATGCGCATGGAATCGGTGATTTTGTCGGCATACATAATCACCTCACCGTTAAGGTTACGGGCCGCACGACCAACCGTCTGTGTCAGCGAACGGTGTGAGCGCAAGAAGCCCTCCTTGTCGGCATCAATAATTGCCACTAACGACACTTCGGGCAGGTCTAAGCCCTCGCGGAGCAGGTTTACACCAATCAACACATCAAACACTCCTGCGCGTAGATTGTCGAGAATCTTTATGCGGTCGAGCGTGTCAACGTCGGAATGTATATATGCTGATTTTATGCGCAGTTTCTGCATATAGTCGTTCAACTCCTCTGCCATGCGCTTGGTGAGAGTGGTTACCAACACACGTTCACCTCGTTCGCGACGAAGTTCAATCTGCTCCAACAGGTGGTCTATTTGGTGCTCCGAAGGCACAACACGTATCAGGGGGTCGAGCAAACCGGTGGGACGAATCACCTGCTCAACCACTACCCCTTCACTCTTCTCAAGTTCATAATCGGCAGGAGTGGCACTCACGTAGATGGTTTGCCCCGACAGGCGTTCAAACTCCTCAAAACGGAGCGGACGGTTGTCAAGAGCCGACTGCAAACGGAAACCGTAGTTCACCAGGTTTTCCTTACGCGACAGGTCGCCACCATACATTGCACGAATTTGCGGCACCGTGACGTGGCTCTCGTCGATAATCGTCAGATAGTCCTTCGGAAAATAGTCGAGAAGACAGAACGGACGCATACCCGGCTCACGGCCATCGAAATAACGGCTGTAGTTTTCAATGCCGGGGCAATGGCCCAACTCGCGAATCATCTCAATATCGTAGGTTGTGCGCTCATACAAGCGATGAGCCTCGATGTCGTGAGCCTCCCTGCGGAACAATTCCACCTGATTGCCAAGGTCAAGTTCCATCTGAGCCAAAGCTGTAGCCTGACGTTCACGCGAGGTCACAAACAGATTGGCGGGATATATGCGAAACATGTCGTGAGTGCCCAAAGGTGTGTTATCCATCGGGTGCAATGTGGAGATTGACTCAATTTCATCACCCCAAAACACTACACGCAAAATAATTTCTTCATAAGCCAAGCGGATGTCGACCGTATCGCCCTTCACACGGAAATTACCGCGATTCAACTCTATCTCGTTGCGCGAATAGAGCGCATCGGCAAGAGAACGCAGGAAAGCATTACGCGCCACACGCTGCCCCACATGGATGTCGATTACGCCGGAATTGAAGTCGGCCGGGTTGCCCATGCCAAACAAGCACGACACCGAGCTGACCACAACCACATCGCGACGCCCCGACAACAAAGCCGACACGGTTGACAGTCGCAACTTCTCAATTTCATCGTTGATCATGAGGTCCTTTTCGATATACTTATCCACCGAGGGAATATACGCCTCAGGCTGATAGTAATCGTAATAGGATACGAAATATTGCACCGAATTTTCAGGGAAGAACTGCTTAAACTCGCCATAAAGTTGCGCCGCAAGGGTTTTATTGTGACTAAGAATCAGCGTAGGGCGCTGCACCTCCTTAATCACATTGGCCATGGTGAACGTTTTGCCCGAGCCTGTAACGCCCAACAGCGTTTGCGCCGGCACACCATCGTTCACCCCCTGCACCAACTGCGCTATGGCCTGCGGTTGGTCGCCCGTTGGTTGATATTGCGAGTCTAACTTAAATTCCATATTCGTAATGCAAATTCCTCGTTTGTCAGTCACATCAGCGCAATTCATTTTGCGCTATCTCACAAAGATACCAACATTTCCCCAAACCGCCAATACTCCGCCAAATAAATGTGCCGTGAACAAATCAACATGCGCAATCAGGCATATCAATTCATTTCAATCCGACGAATTACTTGTAATATTGAATCGACTTGATGAGTTTGTGGACGCTTGATGATGGGTTACCATATTCAGTTAACGTCTTAGCTCTTAAGATGGCATCGGCCAAATTTGAAATGAGCACGGATTTTTCGTCATCATGTAAGACACCCTTTTTGTACTTTCTGAAATGACAAGACAACCGTTTAATACAATCTTCCGAGGAAATTTCCGCTTTGCAATTTTCCACATGAAGAAGGAACCAAACTTCAATACAAGGATTTGAAACCAATAATATCGTGTTCTTGAGCTTGCTCAATCGTTCAAGTGTTCCCTCAACGTCAAGGTCAAACATCACAAAAGTCCGATCATTTGTTGTTGCAACGTATTCATCCTTGCATCGTTTGATATACTTTTCGGAGATATTTGAGTCACTATTGCGTGGTATAATCTGAATAGGCACACGATATACCGATCGAAGAAATTCGACATAAGCAATTTCTGTTTTACCCTCACAGAATACGAAGAAGTTTGGTTTCATCGTCTTACCTTTTGAAACTCTTGCTTTGCGTGCCATATCTAATCCTCGCTCAAAGATTCAAACGAACTATCAATATAAGGAATAGCATCAAAGCGACCCTGGAGGTAAGCCTTTTCAAGATCCATATTTTCACGGAAGTCCTTGTAATCGAACAACGAGTATAAATCGGAAGATCCATCGGAGCGCTTGTTTACAAAATAGATCTGGTCCTTACGCAACTTATTGGTATCAAGCAAATAAGTGTTATGTGTAGTATAAATCAACTGCGCAGATTCACTGTGATGAAACATTGCGATGATGTACTCAACCAATTTAGTGTGCAGACTGGTTTCTATTTCATCAATAAGCAAAAGTTTGTTGCCTTTGATGATGTCGAGAATGGTAAGCATCATATTGAATAGTATTTGCGTACCGCCTGATTCCTCGGTATAGAAATCAAACGGTATTGCAGGGTTGTTGCGGTGATACGTTGTTATTTTAAGTTGTGACGCCAAAGCATGACTATCAATATCAACTATATCACTGTCGGCAATGCGCAAGGCTTTCAAAAACTGCGTTTTGTTCTCGTTGAGCAATGTTGTCACCGATGACGCATTGTATCCGACATAATTTAATACGAAATGCTCACTGAAGTAATTGAATACGCGTTTTGCAATCTCTCGATCCATCTGACTGGCACGTGAAATAAACAGTGTTTTCTTGGATGTGTTGGCAGCTACATCTGCCGGACGGCGAATAACGCTCTTAAATTCGTAAATATCCTTCTTTTGTGAGCCCTTGCGTTCATCGCGAGTAAATACCATTGAACGGCGGCCATTAGGATAGAAATATAGCGCCTCTGTGATAATCTCCCTATTTGTCATCGAAAATGAATACTCATATTCGACACCGCCAATCATGAAGCGCACAAAGAAACAGCTCGGAGCACCTGCTTCTCCAAATTTGAATGGCTTGAACCCAAAAACGGTATTCTCATTGTAATTATGAGAATCAAAAATCATTTGAACGCAAGCACGTATTGCTTTTATGACACTACTTTTGCCTGAGGCATTCGCACCATAGATAGCCACAGTCTTAAGCATACGCTCATCATTACAAACAAACGTATTCCCTTCCAAATCTTTTGCCTTTTTGGTCTGAAGATTTGCTGCCTGTAAATTAAGCACTACTTCATCCCTCAGCGAGAAGAAGTTGCTCAAACGAATTTCGAGTACCATTTAGTTGCCAAGTTTGTAATTATCCTGCAAATATAGCACTTAAAAATGATTTATCAACATTTTACACCAAAATTCGTCTACATTCTTCTTATTTATTCAGGATACAGGGCGGCTCACGGAACGCAATATTCAGGAGAGAGACGAATGGTGTTAGTGGCGGCGGTGATGGCCGGTAAGTTCTTCAAAGACGTTGATAAGAGCTACTATAAAGACTATTGCGGTAAACATAGTGGTAAGTTTTTGATGGTTTCAAGGAACATTGATAGAATGTTCACCACAAAGTAATCGTTATGCCGGGCAAAAATCAGGCACCGCCAAGTTAAATAAATTTAACCACAAGCTATTTTGTTGTCTATCCCTGAAAAGGCTTGACAGATTTGAGGGAGAATAGATGTTAGCGGGGATAGGTGGTTTGGAGGATAAGGGATTGGAGATGGGCGGAGGTGAGTTTGGAGTGGAAGTCGGCAGGGGATGGAGAGATTACGACGCCGGAAAGGTCAACCGAGGCGGGACTGAGCAGCAGCTGATCGGGGGCAGTGCCATAGAACGTGGGACGGTGTGCTCTGCGGGGGATAAGCACCACGCGAAAATAGCCACATGCGCCGGTGGCATCATTCATTACAGGGGCTGTTACACCATCATTGGAATTGCTTGCTATTCCGCAAGTAAGATCAGATGCAGCATCGGCGGTGAACGTTTTTGTTGCATTGACGGCATCCGTTTTTGTCGCCTCTGCTGTAACCTTTTTTGTTGCATCGGCCGAGAGACGG
The DNA here is from genome assembly GCA_964505395.1 of uncultured Alistipes sp. Classification (GTDB taxonomy): domain Bacteria; phylum Bacteroidota; class Bacteroidia; order Bacteroidales; family Muribaculaceae; genus UBA7173. The sequence continues at coordinate 10,692 of CAZDIC010000003.1, forward strand.
TGCGATGCATCGTCGGTGGGCGGATACCACGTGCAGAGGAGATTTATGCGGGGTTCAGGCTCATCAACATTCTCGGGGAAGGTAGCATAAGTGGCTAATTGGTCAGCGAGCCACTGCACAACAGCATCGGAACAAGTGTTGGTCGGGTAGGTTGCAGAGTCAACGCGGAACGGGATGACTGTGGCATTGCGGAGCCAATCGAAAATGGGGAGACGCGAAACCTCTACCGCCTGGAAATGGAAATGGTCGGGAGCCGAAGCGCCACAATGCGGGCCGTTGTAAAACAGTGCCATACCAGGTAGTGCACGCGCCATGGCCAACATATCGGCAAACCGACGACAACCATCAGCACTAATCAGTTGTGGCGTATGCACCGATGCGGGGATAGTGAAATGAAGGGGGAAAATGGGATACGGATTCACAAGGATTTCATAACCGGGAAAGTCGGTGCACACAATCTGTTCGGCAGGCCGATTTGCATGACAGAGGAAACATGGCCGTGCAGAAATTGATTTCTTATCGACCTTCGCACCTGTTGAAGCTATACGCGCCGGATTATGCTGCACAGTAAAAGTCACACCGTCAACATCAAACTGTTTCAATTCCACATTGTCAAGTGCCGCAAAGTTTGCTGCAGCCAACGGCCATCGCTCCAATTGGCGACGGTGAAACTCCTTCAAATCCTCAGTTGTCATAATGCTAACTTTAATATTTTTCTCATTCACTATCTTACCGGCACATCTCACCCACTATAATTTGCATGACATCAGCCATTACAATTTTGCATTTTGCTGTTGGCGAGCAGCAATCTCACACGCACGCAGCCAATCCTTGTAGGCGTTGTTAGCATTAACACGTTCTACACTAAGCGCGGCATCGGAATTCCCCTCCCAACGTCGGCAAAGATATAGCGAAGTGTAGATACGCGACAAACGATATGTGCGCGACAAACGGATGCCAAGCGCATAATCCTCACCATAACTAACGTCAGGCAACTGCACAGCTCGCAAGATTGGTGTGAAGAATGCTCGAGGTGCGCCCAAACCATTAATGCGCAAAGCATTGTTAGCGCCATTGGCATCGGTCCACTCCTTGTGGTCAATCAATCCCGGAGGCAACATATTCCCGTCAAAATCAACAAGTTCATAGGAACCGACAACCATAGCACAACGCTCCTCACGGAATTTATCAAGCACCTGTTGCAAAGTGGTTGCGTCCTTATAGAGGTCATCGCTATCGAGTTGCACGGCAAAACGTCCGCAACGGCTATCGTTAACCCCATAGTTCCAGCACCCTCCGATTCCGAGATTTGTGCACTCCGGAATCAGGTGCACCACCCTACTGTCAGCTTCCGCCAACTGCTCAAGGATGGCGCTTGTGGCATCGGTGCTATGGTTGTCAATGACAATTACGTTGAACGAGAAATCACCGGTCTGTGCCAACGCCGATTTCACGGCATCAGCGATTGTGCGTTCACGGTTACGCACCGGAATGATGACAGAAACATCTACCGGGAAATCACCCTCCTCGATGTTTATAAGTTTGCGTTCCGGAGTCAGAAAAGCGCCAATGCGTTTTAGATGCTCGGTGAAGATAGTCTCCATCTCTATTTGCACTTCGCGGTTGCGCGGATTCACATAGTCAAACTGCTTTTCACCGCTTGTGCGGGTGTCGGTGCAGTCGATAGTGTAAAGACGTTCCGGCACGCGCATCACCTTACCGCTACGCATCAGACTCAAGCGCAATGCATAGAGAACACCGTAAGCCAAACCATTGCAGCACTCCACAGCTGCTTGCAACAATTCGGTGCGCACAAGCCAAATGGCGCCACAGTCGAAATCGTCGCGCACCGAGCCAATGTGGCAATCAATGGTTGGGTGCGCAACCACCCCTGTCGCTGTAGCCTCGTCATAGTCGCTATAAACCATAGCTGCACCGGAGGCCTCGGCCACCGCCACCAAACGATGCACACAATTATCACGTTGCACCAAAGTGCCTTCGCGTTGAATTATCAACAAGCTATATTTTGAGCCGGCAACACCGGCTGCCATTTCTGCGAATTCACAGCCCGACATTTGCATCGGACACTCGGCCACTGCCACCTGCAGTTGACCGTTAGCTGAAGCCATTGTAATCATTTTCTCCATGGCAAAAAACTATTTCAGTTTAAAATATTTGAGAACCTCGCGCATAAGTTGTGTGCGAGTGTTTTCACCGTCGATAATTTCAAAGGGGAAACCGATAGCCACCACGCGATAAGTAGTCTTGCCCGTGGCGGTTGTCACTGTGTTTTCAAACGCAGATGCCGCAGTCATGCCGGTTTCATCGTAGCGCATGAAGGT
>CAZDIC010000003.1:13133-21639 GCA_964505395.1 uncultured Alistipes sp.
CACGCTCTGAAAATTCCTTGTTTGGCGACAGCACCATTGCAGCTTTACCATCAACCGAAGCCTTGCCCATATCCAAAGTATAGCCCAATGTTGTGGTTGCAAATTCACAATCACGAGCCACGGTGATGCTATCACTAAAACTATTTTCAAAGAGGTCACTACCAATGTAAGAGCCGCTAAGCAATAGGGCGCCACCCTGCTCACAGTGGGCTTTCAGTTTGTTCTGCAGACCGACAGGGAATGCTTTGAATCGTGTTGACTCACTGTCATCGGCCATCTTCATCTCCTTCTGTTTACCCAAGATAAGGTCGACCACCAATGGGTGAGCAGGAGTGCCAAGAGCCGTTGCTGACGTGTTGTCAACGTATGAGCCGACACTCTGCGATACGAACCCCTTACCGGCAGCCTTGATAGCACGGCCATGGAGCCATGCGTAATCGTGAGTATTGCCGGCGGTTATCATACGAGCCAAATTGCCACGTGAAGCGCCATATCCCGGTCGGTCGTTGCTCTCATACTCCGATGTGCTGTCGTAGTCGTATTGGTGACCTGTGGTAATCATATCACAACCATCAGCCACGCCCGAGTCACGTTGGTAGTTAAAGCCACTGTAGCTCCCCATCGAGAAGTTTTCCGGTGCCGAAATGCGCGTAAAACCATTCACAATGTTCACATCAGGCTTACCCGATCCGGTATCGTATAGCGCTAACACTTCCGACGGGAATGAGACACCACCGTCGTTACCCGCTACGATGCGGTAGCTATGGATGTAGTTATCGTTGATTTTCAGATCATATTGCGGAGAGGTTACCGTAGCAATAGGAGCAAAACCGCCACCCTCCAAACGCTCTTCAATCACATAATATGTTGAGCCGGCTGTGGGTTCAAGTGTGTCGGCCGTTGGTTCCCACGACAAGCGATAACGACCGGCTCCCCCTGCGGTAATGGCAAAATTGTGAACCGGAAGCGGCTGCACTACATAGTCCACACCATAACGCTTGCAGAGAAATTTTAAGATACCTTTATAAACGGCGCGCGACACATCAAAGCGAAATTGCGGGTCCAATCCATACTTCATATCTTCGAAGTTCTGATGCGACAGCAGTTCAAGAATCATTGCCGGCACCTTGGTGGCACGAATCTCGTAATATTTTTTATCACGTACTCCGCGTGATGTCCAATCGGAGCGATGCAGCGCAGAGATATCGTTAGTCACTTGTCGCACAACAGCATTGGCCAAGTCTCCACACTCAGAGCGGCTGCGATTATTACCCAAGCGGGTGCCATCGTCGGTGGAATAAATGCCCAATGTGCCCACTACAGACCCGTTGGAAGTCGTTCCCGCATCGGTGTGAAAGGCAAAAGCCAGGTCAATGGGGATGTTTAGACCGGCACTGTCGGGAAGCATTTCCGAGCCACCGGCAAGATAGTTAACCCAATGTGCCCGGCATTTGTAATCGTCGGTATAGTCGTTTGTACCACCACTCTCGCTGTAAACAGAGCGAGGCATACCGGCCCATTGCAACCAGTAACGGGCGCCCTCGGTAAAACGCGGTGACCCTGACACGTTGGCGTAAGCCTCATTGCCCTTCGACGCACGAGCCACGTTGCCCATGCCGCCACCAATCTTCACAGCATCGGCCGACACAACAGCATCCTCATCATCAGAAACATTTGTGAGCACCACAATAGGCTTCGACTGCTTGCCGGCAGCAAAGTCGTAATGCCCGAGATAAATCCAAGTACCACCACCCATCTGTTGGTTGACGGTTACGTGAGTGGAGCCACCAAGGTGATTAATGGTGTAGGATGCATCGGTGGCACTATTCTCCTTCGACGCATACGACACATAAACGGCATATCGACCACGTTGTGGTAATGTGGCATTCCACACCGCAGTGCTCTGTTTTTTCTCATTGTCGGAGTCAACGGTTGAAACCACCTCCGATGTTCCCATGGTGAAGGGATTGTCGCCATCAACCAAGCGATGTTTCGGCAGAGCAAAACCGGAGCCATGTTTACCCTCCTTCCACTTATGTTTCCCTTCGGTGAGGTAGAAATCGCCATCCTCCGAGCCATCGGTGTCAATGATAATCTCGGTGATATTGACATCGCGTTCACGTGGTGACATCACATACGCTCCGGCGTTCTCCAACATCGGCATCAAGTAAGGAATGACGAACCCCTGCGGGAAAAGGTCCTCCACAGTGCCGAAAAGTTGCGGACGCTGCCAGTGCCAACGTTGCTGACCGACGTCGTAGTACATACCATGGCTTTGCCACAGAGCAATAATGCGGTTGTCAAGGCCTTTGGTTATCGGTATCTCACGCTCAAAAGTCACAAACGGGGCGGCATCCTCCATATCGCCTGTGGTTACCGGGGTGTCATAACTCACCCTCTTGACTTTGGCAACTCGAGTGACTTTATGAGTCTTTCTTTTTGATTTTTTACGCTTTGCAGCGCATATATCGGGCGACAGTGCCCCCATGCCGATTGCCGCCATGAGAGCACATGTTATTATTCTTCTGATATTCATTACTTTTTCCTGATTAGCCTTCCCCCGAAAGCAATTAATGTTGCAACCACGTGTAATTTCTGCGTGAGGTGCTGCCACATTTAAGTTTAAATTTAAGGTTGCGACACCAACGCCAAAGCAGGTGCCACACCACCATCCAGACTCTCACCTTGATGCCCAATGCGCGGGCCGTTTTGCGCCATGTAAGCGACAGCGGAATCAGCAAAGCCGGAATCATCACGACAAACACACATGCCGGCAACAAATTGGGCAATGAGAATGTGATACCCACTGCCACAGCAACCAACCAAAGCCAAAGCGCCAAGGTTGAGAAACTGAAGAACAAGCCGCCACGTTGGCTTACGAACTTGCCTGTGAAGCAATGATTCATGCGCAAATCGCGCAACGCCTTGGTCGGTTTTGAGTATGCCACCGTAGTCAAACTCTGGGGGGTAATAACCACTTCAGTGTTATCACCGTTAGCAATTTGACTGATAAACATATCATCATCGCCGTTATGGAGTGTCAGCGAACGCGAGAACCCCTTGGCAGCAAAGAAAAGCGATTTTTTATATCCGAGGTTGAAACCGGTTCCGCGATACGGATACCCCTTTATTGCCGCCGACAACCATTTCACACCGGTAGCAACCTCATCGAAACGGTTAGCGTCGCCACTAAGATTTTCAATGGCAGCGAATCCCAACACAACCTCTTTGCCACGAGCAAAGGGGGCAGCCATCTGCTGCAGCCACTCATCGGATTGCGGCATTGTGCGGTCGCTGAGAAGAATAACATACGGGTGGCGCGCAGCTTTCACACCAAGAGAAATGCCCAATTTACGACGGCTGAGATTGTGGGCATCATCGGGCACGAATGTAACATACAGTTCGGGATGTGCCGGTGCCAGACAATTAATCACATCGGTAACCTCGGCCGAAGCACCGTTGTTCACCACGATGATTTCACGTGCACCGTTATATTTCTGCTCAAACAGTTTGTTAAGCAAGAGAGTGAGACGCTCAGGGTTGTCGGCATCGTAAATAATGACCGACACACCCGGCCACGATTCCGGCTCATCGTTGCTAACTGAAGCGGCTTTCACGCATGATAAAACACGCTGACGCAAGGGCCAAAGCAGCCAAAGCATACACAAGGCGGCAACGGCCATACACGCCCACACAATCTGCAAAATGTTATCTATTGAGAAATATAAGTAGTCCATATTTTCTATCGATATAGCAAACCTCCAAGCCACATAGCAAGGGCTATACAAAGGCCATTACAAAGGTACACAAAAAATGTGTACGCAGACGCTTATCAGCCATTAAAAACGCCATATACAACAAAGAAAATGATGGAGGAAACAAGAATGTAATTCAATCAATCACATGCGCAGAATAGCACGCATGGCAGCAGATGATGTGGCACGGCGCGCAGCATAGTCGGAGAGTTGGTCTTCAGCAACCTGTCCGACCGCAAAGTAGATGGCAGCAGGATTCGCGATATACAATCCGCTAACCGAGGCTGTGGGCGTCATGGCTCCATTTTCCGTTAACGACACTCCAATCTCAGATAACTGCAATCGACTATCAATCAAGTGCATCACTGTTTGATCGGGAATAGATGGATAGCCAATAGCCGGACGGATGCCCTGATGGCGATTTTGCCACATATCTTTCACCGTAAGTTGTTCCGCCGGTGCATATCCCCAAATGCGATGTCGCACATGGCAATGAAGCCATTCGGCAGCAGCCTCGGCCAAACGGTCGCAAAGCAACTGCAGCAGTAACTTACTGTAGATATCTGAGTTAGCGTCAAATTCGCGATATATATCATCCAAGTTAGTGCCGGCAGTAACTGCAAATAGCCCGATATGGTCCTCGCCACAGCTTACCGGAGCAACATAATCGGCCAACGACAAGCAAACGCCTGCTTGACTTCGCTGCTGACGAAGCATCGGCAACCTCAGAGCACCGCCATCAACCACTATGTCATCACCATCGCTGTTAGCGCGGCATATCTCAACAACAGCACGGATGTGAGCCGATTGGTCATTTTTAAGCCGTTGCAACAGGCGTAAAGCATCGGCTTTCACCGCCTCGGCCTGCCGGGTTACATCTGTTTCGTCGGCATGAGTGTGACAATGGCCACAGTCGCATTTTGCAGTTGCTTGTTGGCCATGAAGTTTCCAAGCATTAAAGAAGAATGTCCAATTTATAAACTCTTCTACATCAGCAATATCGATATCAATAATCTTACGTCCCGTGTCTTTTGGCGCAGGTGCGAGATAGTCGGTGTGATAGCGATGGCTTCGAGCTTCGGCCAACGGTAGCAAAGCTACCGATTTGGCATTATAGTCGGCACGAATAGCATTGTATTCAGCCTCAATCTCGTTCAGAAAATCGGCACGAGTGGCAGGGTTCATCAATCGCGATGCGATGATGGCGTTACGCGAAGCATCACGACTGTGAACCACCGGCCCTGAGTAGGCCGGCGCGATTTTGAGCGCTGTGTGCAGTTGCGACGTGGTGGCACCACCAACAAGCAATGGGATAGTCATGCCATGACGCTCCATTTCCTCTGCCACATGAATCATCTCGGCCAGCGAAGGGGTGATAAGACCCGACAAACAGATTATATCCGCATTTTCGCGCTGTGCTGCTGCGATAATTTCATTAGCAGGCACCATCACCCCGAGGTCAACCACCTTGTAGTTGTTGCACGACATCACAACGGCCACGATGTTCTTCCCGATATCGTGCACATCACCCTTAACAGTGGCGATAACAACAGTGCCGACTGTCGACACTCCACCGGAACTCTTTTCACCATCGATGGCCGGGCGCAAAATCTCCACGGCACGATTCATGGTACGTGCAGTTTTCACCACCTGAGGCAGGAACATTTTCCCCTCACCAAACAGTTCTCCAACACGGTTCATACCCTCAAGTAGCGGACCATTAATAATGTCCATCGCCGAGGGATACACTGTAAGCGCCTCCTTCAAATCAGTAGCGAGATATTCTTCAGCCCCGTGAACCAAAGCATCCGACAGACGTTTGTCCAACGGCAATGCATTGCGTTCCTCACCGATGTTAGCACTCACTGCAACATCGGTGTCGGAGTGCACACGCGCATACTCTATAAGGTTGTCGGCCGCGCCCTTGCATCGGTTCAACACAACATCCTCAAGCAACACACGCAGGTCATCGGGAATGTCGGAGTAGGTGACCGAAGTTGCCGGGTTCACAATGGCCATATCCAATCCGGCCTTAATAGCGTGATACAGGAACACTGCGTGCATCGCCTCACGCAGATAGTTATTGCCACGGAAAGCAAACGAGAGATTGCTAACGCCTCCACTAACTTTCGCTCCCGGCAGATTTTGCTTAATCCATGCCGTAGCACGAATGAAATCAATTCCGAAAGCATTGTGCTCATCCATGCCGGTGGCGATGGTTAATATGTTGGGGTCAAAAATGATGTCGGTGGCCGAGATTCCGGCATTGACAAGCAGATTGTAAGCCCGACTACAAATCTCCACTTTGCGTTCAAAGGTTGTGGCCTGCCCCTTCTCATCGAATGCCATGACCACCATTGCCGCCCCCATGCGATGAATTCTCAGTGCATCGTCAAGGAATCGCGACTCCCCTTCTTTCAGCGAAATTGAGTTCACAATAGCTTTCCCCTGCACCGTTTTCAGTGCTCGTATAATCACCTCTCTATCTGAAGAGTCAATCATAAATGCCGCCTTTGCAATCGCCGGTTCTGATGCCAACAAATTGAGGAAATGTGTCATCTCGCTGCCGGTGTCAATCATTCCGTCGTCGAGATTAATATCGAGTATTCGTGCGCCGGCCTCCACCTGTTTGCGAGCTATACCAATAGCCTCATCGTAGTTTTTCTCTTTTATCAATCGCAGAAATTTGCGCGACCCGGCCACATTGCATCGTTCACCGATGTTCACAAAATTATTTTCGGGCTTTATTTCAAGCATTTCCAATCCACTTACACGCAAAGCGGATCTGTCGGTCATAGCCACCGGTGTGTGTGGAGTGGCACACTTTGCCAACTCTGCAATCTTGCTTATGTGCGCGGGAGTGGTGCCGCAACAGCCACCTATCACATTGACTAACTTTCGGTTAAGAATCTCACCAATGGTTTGAGCCATCACCTCCGGCGTTTCGGCATATTCGCCAAACTCGTTTGGAAGCCCGGCATTGGGGTGTGCCGTGATTAGAACCGGAGCAATGGCCGATAGCTCCTCAAGGTAAGGTAGCATATCTTTTGCCCCGAATGAGCAGTTCAAGCCGACACTAACAATGTGTGGAGAGTGAAGTATTGAAGTCAAAAAAGCCTCCAACGTTTGCCCCGAGAATGAACGTCCGCCCGATGCCAACGTGAGCGACACCATAACGGCAATCTCCGTTCCGCGACGGTTCATCACCTCTGTAGCCGCATCAAGGGCAGCCTTTAGGTTCAAAGTGTCAAAAACCGTTTCAAACAGTAGTAAGTCAACACCACCCTCAACGAGACCGTCAATCTGCTCACAATAAGCTGCAAACAGTTCATCATAGGTCACATCTCGCATGGCCGGGTCGTTCATGTCGGGGCTCATTGATGCAGCTTTGTTGGTAGGCCCCATAGAGCCGGCCACCAACACAGTTCTACCGATTGTGGCATGAGCATCATCGGCGACTTTGCGCGCCAACATCGCTCCGCGACGGTTAATTTCGCGACAGAGGTGCACGGTTTCGTAATCGCGCATCGAGATAGCGTTGGCGTTGAATGTGTCAGTGCTGATAATGTCGGCACCGGCCACAACATATTTGCGGTGAATGTCGCTGATAACATCGGGACGTGTCAAGCAAAGCAGGTCATTATTCCCCTTCTGCAGTACGGTGGGCCTAAAATCGGCAATCAAATTGCACCGCGCGCCACAACCGTTGAAATCGTCCTCGGTTAGTCCATAAGTTTGAATCATTGTACCCATGGCACCATCGAGCACCAACACGCGCTGCGATGCCAACTCCGTAAACTCCTGTTTTGTCATCGGTCTGTTGCGAATAAAGGCTGTTTAGTAAATGGCCTGTGCCACCTGTTTCACACTGTCGTAGGCCATAAAGGTGTAAAAATGCAAATTGCGCACACCGTGGGCCAAAAGGTCGCGGCACTGCTCGATGCACCATTCCACGCCCACCTGTTTCGCTTCATCATCGTTCTTACATTTACGCAATTCCGAAGCGAAAGCCTCGGGCAGTTCGCTGCGGAACACTCTCGGCAACACCGTCAACTGATTGCACAACACCACCGGCTTAATACCGGGAATAATGGGAACCGTTATACCCTCTCGGCGACAACGCTCCACAAATGTGTAATATTTCTCATTATCAAAAAACATCTGTGTAACCAAATATGACGCGCCGTTAGCCACCTTTTGCTTCAGATAGTGCATATCCGAGTCGAAGTTGGGAGCTTCCTCGTGCTTTTCGGGGTAACACGCCATGCCGTATGTAAACGGCGTTTCGATTCCTTCAATCCGAGTGTCGTCAATCGCAATACCTTTGTTAAAGTTGTTGACCTGCAGTTGAAGGTCGGTGGCATGCTGATGATAAAGTGATGGGTCTTGATTCAGGGTATCAACATTTTTAGCATCACCTCGAAGCAGCAGCAAATTACTGATGCCAAGGAAATTGAGGTCAAGCAGAGCATATTCTGTTTCCTCTTTTGTGAACCCCTTACAAATGATGTGGGGCACAGCCTCGATGCCATATTTGTTTTGAATGCACGCTGCAATGGCCACCGTGCCGGGACGTTTGCGGATGCTTACCCGACGGAAACCGCCATCTGGAAGTTCTTTGTAAACATACTCGCTATGATGAGCGGTTATGTTGATGTATTTCGGGTCAAACTCACGTAACTTGTCGATAATGTCGTAGACCTTGTGTATGCTGTTCCCCTTTAACGGCGGAAGTATTTCAAACGAGAATG
>CAZDIC010000003.1:21739-24203 GCA_964505395.1 uncultured Alistipes sp.
TAGACCTTGTGTATGCTGTTCCCCTTTAACGGCGGAAGTATTTCAAACGAGAATGTAGGTGAGGTGGAATTATTGAGATGTTCTAACATAATTGCGTATATTAAGTTGATGCTCAAAAAAAGAATTTACATCACTGCCACATCTGCCCTACTACCGAAGGCCAATGTCTCTGTTTCATTTTGTTGCTGTCTCATTGAGCAGCATAACGGCATCGATAAGTTTGCGGAGTTTTAGATGTGTTCCTGACAGGTTCATATTCACTGGCAAAGTTACTAATTACTTTAAACAAACCCAAATTAGAATCTAATGTGGCGATTGGATGGAAAAAGTTGCAAAACCCGATAAAAAACAGAAGAGATAGCATTGCAACAATATGTGCAATTTTTATTAACTTTGCATTGCTATGTTCTATACTGTAAAAATAAACAAGCTAAGGGTTCATGCTTACCATGGAGTCATGGAGCAAGAACGAAAAGTGGGCAATATGTTTGAGGTGTCCGTGGCCGTGAAAATGCTGCTTAACTCAGAGAAAACTTTCGAAGCAGATGACCTGTCTGACGCCCTTGACTATTCCGTTCTCACAAATTTAATTCTCACGGAGATGGCTATTCCGTCATCATTATTAGAAAACGTGGCTTATCGCATACAGCAACGCATAGCAAAACAATTTCCTTCGGTTATCAGCGGGAGCGTTTCTATAGCCAAACTGACGCCGCCCATTTCTGCAAACATGGAATCGGCAGAGGTGGTGATAACATGGTAACCAAACAACATAGCATTCAACCATAGCAATGAATAAATCACTGTCGCTCAACACCGAAATGCGCATGCAGCAAAAACTCACACCGCTGCAGGTGCAATTTGTGCGCATGCTTGAGATGACAGGGCCGGAGTTGGAAGACGAAGTGCAACGCGCCCTCGACGAGATGCCGGCATTGGAGGCGGTCGACGCTGAATCGCACAACGACACCCCCTACACCGAAGACGGCCAACCCTACACAGAATCGGGCAACGATATGCAACGCGCCGATTTCCGTTCAGACGATGACGTGCCCGACTATCTTAACACCGGCACCCGACAAACGGAAGATGTGATGCGGTCGGAGCTCTCCAGTTTATCACTGCGTCCGCTCCCATCGGGCACCCGGCAAACCTACGACCCTTCAACCTATATCGAGCCGATTGTAACCTCGTCGGGTGAATCGCTCATCGACACTCTCAGTGCCCAGCTATCGGAATTAACCCTCAGCGATGAAGAGCGCAAAATAGCGCTCTACCTGATTGGTAGCATCGACGATAACGGCTACATGACCCGTTCGATTGAGGCTATAACCGACGACCTGGCAATCAACGAAAATATAATCACCGACACAGCCACGGTGAACCGACTGTGGCAAACGGTACGTCAATTTGAACCGGCCGGAGTTGCCGCCACCGACCTGCGCGATTGCCTGCTGTTGCAATTGCAGCGGTTGCCACGCACAGCCGAGACTGTTACGGCCACCAAAATGTTGGAGGACTGCTTCGACATGTTTTCGCGCAAGCATTTTGAGAAAATTGCCCAACAGATGGGCATCACTATCGAAGATGTGAAAAGTGCGCTTAATGTGATTACCCGTCTCAACCCCAAGCCGGCTGCCGCATTTGCAGCATCGGAGGTTGACGACCGCACACGCCACATAACGCCCGACTTCACGGTGGAACCCACCAACGATGGCAAACTGACGCTAACGCTCATTAACAACGCACCGGAACTGCGTGTAGAGGCCACCTTTGCCGACGACAGCGCCATTCCGCAAGGCTCAAGCCGACAACTTGAGGAAGCGCGAATGTTCACACGTCGCAAACGCGACGATGCACGAAACTTCATCAAAGTAATCCAATTGCGCCAAGAGACACTGTTTCGCGTGATGTCGGCAATAGTGAAATTGCAACACAAATTCTTCCTCACCGACGACGACGAGGATATCCGCCCAATGGTGTTGCGCGATATTGCCGAATTGACAGGCTACAACCTATCGGTAATTTCACGAGCCACACAAGGGAAATATGTAGCCACCCTGCGCGGAGTCTACCCCCTGAAAAAATTCTTTAACGAAAAGGTGCGCGACGACGATGACACCGTGACCGCTAACCGCATCATCGCCGCCATCAAGAACGCCATTGAGCATGAGGATGCCTCAGCGCCACTCAGCGACCGCAGCATCACCGAAATGCTCGCTGCTAAAGGTTTTGACATTGCCCGACGCACCGTGGCGAAATATCGAGAGAATCTCGGTTTCCCGGTGGCACGCCTTAGAAAACGAATATAGGTTGCCCCAACGTCACAAACAGCATACCCGATAAAACACAAAACACATATATAACAGCCATTATGAAAGCGATAACAATTGCAGCCCGTATACTCTCAATCATTTTCTCTCCCTATCTTGTAGGCACCTATGGCACCGTTTTGGCGCTGTGG
>CAZDIC010000004.1:0-1858 GCA_964505395.1 uncultured Alistipes sp.
CTCTCACAGCGTTGTGAAGCGCCATGATTGAATCGCCCTGATAGGTGCCGAACGGCATATCCACAACCACCATGGCACGGTGAGCACCGGCGGTGACACATTGTGCGTGATAAATCATGTGGTCGAGGGTGATGGGCAAGGTGGTGGCATAGCCGGCCATAACGTTGGCGGCTGAATCGCCCACGAGGATGAGGTCCATGCCCGAGGCATCAACAAGCGAGGCCATAGTGTAGTCGTAGGCTGTAATCATGGCGATTTTTTCGCCACGTTGTTTCATTTGGGCCACGGTTGAGGTGGTCACTTTCTTGGGAATATCTACTGTATTGGTCGACATTTCTGTTACGGGTTTATGAAACAAAAAGGCTCCTCCTTGCGGAGTAAGCCTTTTCATGGGTTATACTATGTATGCGGCCACGGTGACCGCGAATGTATTGCTTATTTTGAGAGTTTTGCACGTTCGAGCAATTTCTCGATGTCGAGGTTGTGGCTCTGACCGTAGAGGGGATATTCTTTCAAAATCTCCTCATACACGCCGGCTTCCTCGGTGTAGTTCTTTTGTGCGCGATACACGCGAGCGAGCTTCATCATGAAGAAGGGGGTGTAGGCGGGGTTGTGGTCGCTGGTGCGAACAGCTTCTTGGAATGCTTTCACAGCTTCGTCGAGGCGGTCGAGGTTAACCAAGCAGTCGCCTTTGAGTGAGTGAGCACCGGCACCGATGATGTCGTCGCAGGTTGAGTATTTCTCGGCATATTTGAGGGCTTCCTCATATTTACCATCCTTGTAAAGAAGGATTGCGCTTTCGAGAGCGGCGCGGTTAGCAGCGTCGTAGCTACCGTTGTCGGCAAGTGCTTTATATTGAGCGGTGGCGATAGAGTCGTTGCCAAGGGCAAGCTCAAGGTCGGCAGCGCCAATTTGGTCGTTAGCTTTTTCAATGCCCGGAGTGCGCACGAAATATACGTAGGCAAGCACAATCACAGCGGCAAGGATTACGGCGAGTGAACCAATGATTACTTGTTTTTTGTGGTCCTGCACCTTTTGGGTCATCGCGGTCAATGAATCGTTGAGCTCATCAAGACCGGTTTCGGGTGTTTCTTGATTTTTTTTTGACATGGATTATGATATTTTTTATTGTTTCACATGATTTGAGCCCCCACGAAGGTGGCGAGCGGCCACAAGGGCCATGCCCGGCGCGGAGATGGGAGCGTTCAGAACGCAAAATTAATGAATTAAGAGAAATTGGCAAAAATTTTCGTTGAGTTTTCTCCGTTTTTTAATTTTATGCATTAACTTTATGCCGCGTAACCTGTGATATCGGCGGTTATGGCCAGAAACAGGGAGCAAGTTAACCTCGAAAACTTAACCAAACAACATAAACCGGAAAGTCATGAAAAAAGAGATAACGCTTACTTACGACGAACTGACCTACAACGATTTGACCGAAACTGAAGCCGCGCTGGTGGCTGAGGCCCGCGAGGCTACGGAACGTAGCTATGCCCCCTATTCAAAATTCCGCGTTGGTGCCGCCATTCTGCTCGACAGCGGTGTGACTGTGGTTGGTTCAAACCAGGAAAATGCCGCCTTCCCCTCGGGCATCTGCGCCGAGCGTTCGGCATGCTACTACGCCCATGCTCGTTATCCCGAAGCTCGCTTCACCATGATTGCCATTGCCGCTCGCGGCACCGACGGCGAGTTTGTGGCCGACCCGGTGGCCCCCTGCGGAGCATGCCGCCAGGCCCTTTTGGAATATGAAACCTTGGCCGGAGCCCCCGTAGTGGTAATTCTCGTAGGCCGTGACCGCCTCTACCGCCTCCCCTCCGTGGCCTCCACCCTCCCCTTCGCCTTCTCGGAGTTCTAACCC
>CAZDIC010000004.1:1958-4292 GCA_964505395.1 uncultured Alistipes sp.
CACCCCACAGCAACTCCGCCCCGCCGCAACCACGCAGCTCGAGGCACCCACTCCTCACTCACTCATCAAAGTAACTGCGGACTTAGATATTGGCAAATCACAGCAATTTACAGCCCGTCAAATTGGCGAGTATTGAAAATTGCATTTTTTAACAACCTAAGTTCCTTTGCGCTCATTAGTCTATGGCAATTTGCACCTCTTAACACACTTTTACCTCCGTTGAGGAAAAAGTGTGTTTTTTACCCCCGGTTTCGACGGAAAAAGTGTGTTTTTGAGTACCGTTTTTCATGGGAAAAGTGTGTTTTTAGGCACCAAATTTCATAGGAAAAATGTATTTCACTATTCGGCTGCCCAATAATATGGGGCCAAAAGTTAGCGTTACTGTTGCGAGAAAACAGTTGGGGAGCGGGAGGATTACGGAGGCGAGTTTGTGGGGAAGTTTGTGGGGAAGTTTGTGGGGGAAGGAAATAATTTGTAATTTTGTGGGTGTTGAAAAACTAAAAATTAAATTATAAACCGTGGATATAGATCCTTTACCGGCTATGGTGCCGTTGCTAATCGGCATGCCGCAAACCGTAGCCTTGATATGTGCGGCTATCGCCCTTCTGGTGTCGGGCTTTGTGAGTGGTAGCGAGATTGCCTACTTCTCAATCACCCCGCAACAAGCCGAAGAGCTCGATGAATCGCCGTCGTCGCAGGGCATCCGCCGACTGCTGTCGGCCCCCGAACGACTACTCGCTACCATCCTCATCACCAACAACTTGGTCAACGTATCGATTGTGGTACTCACCTCGTTTGCGCTCTCCGAACTGTTTGCGCAACTCTCGCCGTGGCTCAACTTTCTGTTGCAATCGGTAATCTTGACCGCCCTGATATTGCTGTTTGGCGAAATTGTGCCGAAGCTGATTGCCAACAACTCGCCTCTCGGCTGGGCCGGAAGGGTGTGTGGCCCCATATCACTGTTGGTGAAACTGTTTTACCCGTTGTCGTCGGTGATGGTCAACTCCACCAAATTTGTCGACAAGGTGGTGACACGCCAAAACCGCAATATCACGACCGACGAACTGGAACAGGCCCTTGAGATAACCAAAGTGGAAGCGCGCCAAGACAAGGAGATGCTTGAAGGTATCTTGAAGTTTGGCGACACCACCGCCTCCGAAATCATGACACCGCGTGTCGACATCGTGGGTCTTGATGAAGATATGAGTTTTGAGGAGGTGATGCAAGTGGTGGTAGAGAAGGGATATTCCCGCTTGCCGGTGTTCGGCCAATCGCAGGACGATGTGCTCGGAGTGCTCTATGCGCGCGACCTGCTCCCATACATTTCCGAGACACACCACACCGAGGGCACCCCGGAGTTTAAGTGGCAGCAACTGATACGCAAGCCCTACTTTGTGCCCGAGTCACGCATGATCGACGACCTGCTCGAAGATTTCCGTCGCTTGAAGCTCCACATCGCCATCGTTGTTGATGAATATGGCGGCACACAGGGGGTAGTAACCCTTGAGGATGTGCTTGAGGAGATTGTGGGGGATATTAACGACGAATACGACCCCGAGGAGAAGACCTACCGCCGACTCCCCGACGACACATACATATTTGAGGGGAAAACACTGCTCACCGACTTCTTCCGCATAACCGACCTCGATGCCGACGACTACGCCGACTATACCGAGGACTGCGAGACCTTGGCGGGGATGATGCTCGCCATTAAGGGCGATTTCCCCAAAGAGAAGGAGTCGCTCGTGTGTGGACGTTGCCGCTTCCTCATTCTCGACATTGACCACCATCGCATCGCCTCTGTGCGTGTGAAGGTGATGCCCGACATCCAAACCGCCTAACGGCGAGCCGCGCCCACAGGTTTATCAATAGCGATTTAACGCCTGCAGGGCGGGATAAAGAGGATCCAGGGCGGAGTAATGCCCCACCGATTAACCGACAGAAAACGCTGATGCTGATTTTCGACAACCATAACGTGAAGGTTTACGCTGCCACACAGCCTGTGGGGCAACTTCTGACTCGCGCTGACGTGGCTGCTGCAAAAGCCCGACTGTTGGCCGAAGCATTCCCCGAGGAACGGCCCGTGGTAGCACACCTCCCATCGGGCGCTCCGGTGCTGCAGGGAGTGGCAGGAGCCGGGACAATATCCATCACCCATAGCCGTCGTTCACTGTTGATAGCCGTTACCCCCGCTGCGGTGCGATTGGGCATTGACGCCGAAACCACTGACCGACTTAATCAACTGCAGCGCATCGCCCCGAGGTTTCTGGCCACCGAGCAGCAAGATTGGCTTGCGCCGACACACATTCTCCGTGCGTGGACCATCAAAGAAGC
>CAZDIC010000004.1:4392-23885 GCA_964505395.1 uncultured Alistipes sp.
AGCAAGATTGGCTTGCGCCGACACACATTCTCCGTGCGTGGACCATCAAAGAAGCACTCTACAAGGCTGTAGGCCTCGAAGGGTGGGCACTTACCTACATACCGCTCCCCCCGGCCAACACACCGCTGCCCGGATTAGCCGCTAACGACGGTACACCGCTGCCCGCCATGGTTGACACGCCAGCCGGCAGTTTCACCCTGATACCCATTCCGTTGCCCCACGACGGCGAAACGGCAACCCTCGCCATAGAGTCAAAATTTTGGCACACCGTTTGATTTTTCTGCAACAAGTTAGGTTGATTAATCAAATTTTTCGTAATTTAGCACACTAAACTCATTTTACTTACAGACATGAAACGCATATTTTTGCTCCCTCTTTTAGCGCTCTTGCTTGGCTTTGGCGCATCAGCCCAAAACAGTTCGTCGAACGATGCCGGGCGTCGTCAGTATCAAGTTTTCTCAGTGGCTTTCTACAACCTTGAAAACTTGTTCGATACCATCAACAACAACGGGTCGTACGACTTGGAATACTCGCCTGAAGGCGCTAAGAAGTGGAATGGCAAGAAATATTGGTCGAAAATCAACAACCTTGCTCGTGCCATAACAAACTTTACCACAACCACCACCCCCAACGGCCCCGCCTTCATCGGCGTGTCGGAGGTTGAAAACCGCACCGTGCTCGAAGACCTTGTGAAGGCTATCGACACCCGCCTGAAATCGGAAGGCCGCCAACCGTGGAACCTTCGCATTGTGCACCACGATTCGCCCGACCGTCGCGGCGTGGATGTAGGTGCTCTCTACAACGAACGATACTTCAAATTTATCAACGTGACCAACACCCCGTTGGTAATCCCCGATAAGCCCAATTTCCGCACACGTGACCAGATGTGTGTCACCGGCCGTCTCGGCGTTGACACCATCAACATCATCGTGAACCACTGGCCCTCACGTTTGGGCGGCCAGGAACAGTCGTCGCCGTTGCGCGAAGCCGCTGCCGCCACCAGCAAGCATATTGCCGATTCAATCTGGGCACTTCGTCCCAACGACGGTGTGATTGTGATGGGCGACTTGAACGATGACCCCCAAAACAAATCGTGCGCCAAAGTGCTGGGAGCCTCAAAGAAGGAATCGGGCGTAGGCGAACATGGCTTCTACAACCCCTTCTGGTCGCTGCTCGACAAGGGTATCGGCACACTCGCTTACAACAGCGCGTGGAACCTCTTCGACCAAATCATCGTGGGTGGCACACTCCTGGAGCAGAACAGCGGCGAAGAGCATCTCCACTATTGGAAAGCTCAGGTCAACAACTTCGACTTCCTGAAGGATAAAGAGGGCACACGCCAGGGCTATCCGTTGCGCACCTTCGCGTCGGGCATGTACCTCAACGGCTACTCCGACCACTTCCCAACCGAAATACTTCTCCGTCGCGCAGTAATCAAGAAATAACGACACCGACTAACGGTCACCCGGATCAAGGTCGTGTGGTGTAATCAGATATAACTGTACACCATCCTTGACAAACGGCACCACAACGTAGTGCTCGCCATCACGTGCGAGCCACATACGTTCGTTGGTGCCGTTTGGCACTTTATCGGTCACGAAATTGCCACGATCCAACGCAATCTCACCCTTCACCTCGGCGGCGTTAATCCGCTTCACCTGCGTGGGGAGAATCTTTATGGGGTGCGCTTTGTCGCTATATTGCCGCGTGAGCATGAGACACAGGTAAGTGTCGTCAGCATCGGGAACCGTGCGACATTTATGTAGCAACCACCAAGGCATATCCCTATCGGTCAGCGCGTCAAGATACACATTACCGTTTTCATTGCGCTCACTCAAAGCCACACACTCCCTCAATTGCGGGCCGGCAACCACAGCCTGATAATAGGCCATGCCGGCATAGTGCACCACCATAACCAGCGCAAGCACCACGTTAAGGACACGACTGTTCCATCGGGATATGCGCAGGTCGTGCATATCGGCCCAACGGTAGAATGCAATGAGAGCGTAAACCTGTGCAAACCAACCACTGCGGCCCACAATGCCACTCACAGCGCTGAAACACAACGATGCAACTGCCGCAACCACAAATATCACCCATGGAGTAGACAGTGCTTTCCACAATCGGCGAGGATTCACCACAAGCTGCACCAACATAAACGCCACGAGAGCCAATGCGAAGAGGTCGCTCTTCAGCACCAATATCAGCATCGGGTCGTTAGGCTCTTCATCTCGATGAAAACGGTCCCAAATGCCATCGGCACAAAACGCAAACACCGCTCCGCCCACAAAAGCTGCTATCAACAGCAATTGCGACGGCGACATGTGCCATGCCTTGCGCGACATCACAAAGTAGGCAACAAAGCCACACGCCAAGGGGATACCCATCGCCTCATGGAACGCTCCGGAGAAGAAACAGAAGCCAAGCATAAAGAGTGTCACCAACAGATTGGCCGGTCGCGGATAGTTTAATATCACATGAACGCAAAGCAACCCGAATGCGGTGGCCCACACATAGTTAAACGAGCAATCGAAAAGCGACATGGCATCCCACCACGGCAATGCAAACGCCGGAATGGCGAGAAGGAGCATCCGCGAGGTTGTGCTAAAGCGAGCCGGAGCGGCCACACGAACAGTAATGGCAAACATTCCGGCCTTCACGGCAGCATCAACCACCGACAGCAGCCATCGGGGAATATAGTTAAGCAAAAGCGGCGCAACAAGATTTGCCATACGTCCGTTAGAGAAATGGCGGTGATCGCGAATCCAATAATAATAGCTACGCAACGAACCGCCTATGCGCTTGGCTGCTACCGGGCCATAGGCGACATCATCGCCAAAATACACAATAAATGTGTTATACACCACATAGCATAAGCCTATAACCAGAATCAACGCCACAACCAAACGGTCGCGCTGAGAAATGTGTAATGATTTTATCATTCTATCAGTTTGAAAGTCACGTATCTACGTGAGTTATATCTTGATATGAGCAGCGAAATGCCATCCGCGAAGCAAGCCACACAGCCCCTTCAGGAAGCGGCATTGCCCATTACGACTCATGCGCCACGCCTTCAGCACAATGCGCGGGATGGCCGACGCGCCGTACTCCAAGCGAATCAGCGCCCCCATGCCATGCAACACCTTCACATCGGTAATCTTGCGAAGACCGGTAGTGAGCCCTTTATGAGTAGTTATCGTTATCGGGAAAAATCGGCAACAGCAGCCACGGCGACGAGCCGTCAACAAAAAAACCTCATCCTCACCCGAGGCAATAAATGGTGCTCCCGGGCCAAATTCGGTATTAAAACGCACCTTCCCGGCCAACGACTTTCGGCGCACCGCTATCTCAAAGGTTGCAATCCAATAATTTTTCGGCATCACCGTCAAATCGGTTTCAACTGCCGGATAAGTTTTCCCTGCGGGCGCAGATGCATCGTCACCAATATATCTGAAAGTGGCAAGTTCCACCTCGGGATGCTCCTCGAAAGCACGTTGCACGGCTTGCAACTGCTCGGCGGTGTAAATCAGGTCGTCGTCGCTAATCAGCACAATGTCGGATGTGCAATGCTCCAACGCATTGTTGCGGTTGGCCGACAAACCTCTCTCTGTGGTGCGACACACACTCACATCGCTGCGTTGCAGTAGCTCCTCGGGCACCGATAGCCCCTCACACCCCTGCCACGACACAACATAGCGTACCCCTTCGACCTGCGGCAAGTTCATCGCCACAACCCGTTTTATTCCATCCGCCTTCCATGTCGCAATTGCCACGTCCAATGTCAGCATAGCATCTACTTTTTCATCCGTTATTGATAGGTTTCCCTATGAGACTTCACCACAAAATTACTAAAAAACCATAACAGTTAAGCAGTTATGAAGCAAAATTTAATCGAGCGTAAATAATCGCTGAATATAGCGCATATTTTAGCGCATATTATACAAAATATTTTCATTAAATCGTTTTGAGTATCGGCTATAAACACTACCTTTGTCGGCTGTTAACCCCTAAAATCAGGAGCCGGAGAAAACCGAATCAGGAACCGGAGGAAACCAATTGGTAAACAAACATTTAGCAATAGATTGGTAAATAAGCATTTAGCAACAGATTATATCCAATTCAACATTTATGAAGAAATTTTTACTACCACTCGCGCTATTGGCAGCCACCATGACTGTTAGCGCCGAGAATTATCTTCACATTCGCACTGATGCCGGATGGGAGGTAATTGACCTCGACAAGGTGGACCGCATCACATTCACAAACGGGAATATGGTGGCCACCGATGCTTCGCAAAATGTGCTATCCACAATTGCGCAAAGCACACTGCAAACAATGTATGTTGACGACACAGCCGGAATCAACACAGTGAGCACCGACAACACTGCGGCCACACTCACCTTCGATGCAGCCACAAAGGTTGTGACACTGCTCGCCGACGGTTCGTTTGAAATCTACAACGCTGCCGGAGCGCTACTCGTGGCAATTCCGCAAGTAAAACAGGGCGAAACTGTGAACCTCTCGGGCATCAGTGCCGCCACACCGGTGATTCTCAAAAACGGAAACTACTCACTTAAAGCCATCGTAAAATGAAGAAACCGATACTCACACTCGCAGCTCTTGCAACCATCGCAACAGCATCGGCCGATCAACGTGCATTTTACGTTAAGAAAGGCGACTCATACACAAAATACAACTACGGTGTGGCAGAGAACATCAAGTTTCTCAACGATGGTCACGCAATGTTAGTGGAAGGCTACGACGAAACCGTCAACCTCGACAGCATCGACTACATCACCACTAACCCACCCATCACCACCACCCTCACCTCGGCTGCTCACAAGCAGAAATTAGAGGATATCGGACGTGAAGCCCTGGCAATGGTCAACCTGAACGACAACTCCGATTGCCTCAAAATGATTCACGCATTCTTCGACTGCGAAGATGACCACCACGCACCCTGCGAATTCGACATCGACCAAAGCTACTACGATGTACACAACGAATTTCGCTCAATAATGAAAGCTTTCTCGCGCTTTGCAAAGGGGGATGCCGATGCAGTGCGCTCACTGAAATCGGCCGTGGTTAACACTTACCGCTTTGAGGACTACAACGGCATCTACACAGCCAACTCCGACACCGAGACATGGGACAAAACCGAGTCAGACCACTTTGAAATCCGCTTCAAAGGCTACGACAACGAAGACTTTGCCGTTTCGCTCACAGCAAGCACCGCAACCGATAAATGGGTATCGCGCCACTTCGACATTCGATTCCCGAGCACCATCGACATTGAATTCCGCAATGGCAAGACAGTGATTGCAAAGGGCAAGCTCACCACCTCGCTTGTGCAAGATTCACGCATCTATATGACATTCGTTTTTGACGCCAACAACTATGTGGTTAACAATGTTCTGGAGGTGCTCAACACCACCATCAACGACAAAGTGACCGCAACCATCAACGGCAAATACCTCTGCGAGAACACCATGGAGTTGAAGGGCAAGAACCTTTTGGTCTACGATGAGATGTATGACGCCTTCAAGGAGGCAATGCACTATCACGACGAAAATGACGAATGTTGCGGCGAGGACCCCCACCTGCTGTTCTCTCACCTCACACGCGCGAAATTTAGTTTCGACCTGCTCGGCAAGCTGCAGATTAAAGGCAAAGCCAACGGCTTCACCAAAATCTACGATACCCTCGATGAGGACTACGACATTTACCGCGGGGCAGAACTTGGTAACGATCAATACATCTACGGTGACAAAATTATCCGACAAAAGGGTAACGAATACACCGTAAGCTCGGAAGAAAAAGATATAGCAGTGCGCGAGGCTCAAACTGCCGCCAACTATTTCGACTGCTATTTCCACTACGACGGTAACAGCAACACCGAAGGCTATGTAACAATTGATGTCACTGAAGATTACGAGAATAGACGGGTTAGCCAAAATTACGACACCTATTCAATGGCTGTCATTGATGGCTATCTCGTTGACGCACATCGCGATTATGACAGTTATATTGATGCAAACGAGAATATGGTTACTGTTTACGGTCCCTGGTATTGCGTTATATACGGCCCGGGGCAAAACGGGAAATTGGAGATTGACGAGAGCGCACTTGTGCAACCCTCGGCAATTACCGCTGTCTACTACGACATTGTGCCCACACTGGTGTTCCCCGACCAAACAAGCTACAACTTTGTTGACTTCTTCGACAACAACTCGTTTGGCAACCTCATCGACGACTACAAAGACATAGTTCACACCTACCACTCCATCACCGGGCAGGACGATGAGGATGATGATTAATCTGCGTGTAATAGTAACACTACTCATACTGTCGACCGGCCGGGCTCTCTTTGCGGGCGCCCTGTCGGTTGACTCTCTTACCGCCTCACGAGATTACACGCCTGTGGCCTCACTGGATTACCCTCTTACCTCATCTCAATGTGACTCTCTTACTACCTTACAGATTGATTCCTTGACAGCCTCACGGCAACTGCAGGAAATCGAAATCAAGGGCACGGCACCGCGACGAGTGTTGCGTCTGTCGGCCGACGGTTGTGTCACCCTCTCGGCACCGCTTCTCGGCGAGCAACCCTCGTTTATGGGCGGCAACGACCCGATAGCCCTGCTGCGCACACTTCCGGCAGTCAGCACCAACAACGACCTTCAGGCAGCGCTGTCGGTGCGCGGATCGGGCACCGGAGCCAACACCTTCGAAAGCGACGGCGTGAGAATCATCAACCCCATGCACATGCTGGGCCTTTACAGTGCCTTCAACTCTGCCTACTACCGCAACTTCACCTTCCGTTCCGGCCGACTACCGGCAACCACAGCCTCGGCCACATCGGGCGTGATCGAAGCGTTCAGCTGCACAACGCCCGACACACTGCTATCCGGCTCAGCCACTGTGGGCCTGATTGAGAGTCATGGCGGAGTGCACATTCCCCTCGGCAGCCGTTCATCGCTAAGCCTCGGGGCCCGCACCACCTATCTCAACGCCGTTTTCCCCGGCCTGTTAACCCTCGGGTCCTCAACCCTCCGCTACTCGTTCACCGACCTTAACGCCTCGTTTATTTCACAGCTCAGCCACCGCGACCTGCTCCGCGTAAGCCTGTTTGCCGACCGCGACCGCATGAGCCTTTTCAGCGAGAAATTCGGCACTAAAGACGGCAATTTCGGCTGGGAGAACTTCGCTGCCGGCGCCACGTGGCAACACAGCGACCTCACCACCTCGATCGGTGTCAGCCGCTACAAAAACAGTTTTGAGATGGAGCAAGGTGGCCGACACCTCACCCTCCCCGCCGGCCTCACCCAGGTGACGGCAAAAGCGGTGATGCCGGTCAAAGAATTCACCTTCGGGGCAGAAGTAGACTACCGCTACAGCTCGGGTCAAAACGGTTTCGGCGAGGCAAAATCGGCCGAAGCCTCCCTCGCTGCATCGTGGCGAAAGCTGCTGCTACGGCGGCTAACGCTCAACCTCGGTGTGCGTCTAACGGCATACCACTGCAACGGCTACACCACCGTGATTCCGTTGCCCCGCGTTGACCTCACTTACACTGTGACCCCCACACTGCAACTGTTTGCCGGATATGGCCGTTATGCGCGCTTTGACCGACTGATTGAGGAGAGCGCCAACAGCCTCCCCATCGACTTCTGGAGCTGCGCTTCAAAAGCCCTGAAGCCTGAAGAGAGCCACAGCTTTGAACTCGGAGTGAGCGGCATGGAGCCTGTAACCGGCATAAACTTCATGGTGGAACTTTACTACCGACTGCTGCGCCGTAACAGCGAATACACCGGCTCGCTGCTCGACCTGGTGAACAGCACCTACAACCCCCTCGACAATGTGATGCTCGGCAACGGCAACGCCAAAGGGGTATCCATTACCGCCATGAGGCAGATAAGCAAGGTTAGAGGCCGCGTGGCCTACAACTACGGCCGTTCACAACTCCGCTTCGCCAAATATGGCAGCGCGTTGTTCCCCTCGGCCCACGACCGCCCCCACGACCTGAACGTGACACTCAGCTGGAGTGCATTTCGCAATTTCACACTGTCGGGCGCATACACCTACGCCTCCGGCACCCCCTACACACAAGCGAAATATGGCTATATGATTGGCGAGAACCTCATCTGCGAGTACTTCGCCCACAACTCCTCGCGCCTGCCGGCCTACAAACGGCTCGACCTCTCGGCAAGCTACTTCATCACCACCGTCAAACGCTTGCGCCACACCTTCAACATCTCGGTCTACAACGCGCTGGCCAACCACAATGTGCTGATGCGCTACACCTCCTACTCCATTAACGAAGGTATCCAACAGTTGCAGTCGGTGATGAAATCGGTCATCCCGTCGGTGTCATACACATTCTCATTCTAAACCCGCCACAACACTATGCGACAGATTATCCCCCTGCTCATCCTCTCGCTGCTGACCACTCTCGCAGCCTGTGTCGACTCCGACAACGAGCCGACTTCCGAGACCATGCCGTTGGTGGTGGAAGGGTGGATTGAGGACGGCCGGGCACCGATTGTGATGGTCACTCACGCCGTTGACCTCACCACCGACACAGCCTCGTTTGACGGCTTTGTGGAGAAGTGGGGCCGCGTGTCGATTTACGACGGCGACACACGCTACATCCTCAGCGGACGTCTGAACCGCGACTACACACCGAGTTTCATCTTTACCACATCAAAATTAAAAGGGGAACCGGGACACACCTACCGCCTGCTAATCGAAACCGAGGATGCCACCGTGGAGGCTGTGACCACAATGCCCGAACCTCCCGAAATAGCCAAGGTGGAGGCCGTCAAGGTGGCGGGTAGCGACACGCTCTACACCCTCACCGCACACCTCGCCGATGTCGACCCGAACGGATATTACAAGTTCTTCACCCACACAACCGAATTGGAATCGCGCTACTACAGCGCATTTCTCGGCTCATTTGCCGCATCCGACTACGACACAACGGCCGGGTGGAACATCACACGTGGCATCCACTCGCTCTACAACTCCGACGACACATTTAATCACTACTTCGTGTCGGGGCAGCATGTATATGTGAAATTGTGCTCCATGGAGCAGGAAATCTACGACTTCTGGCACGTCTACGACAGCAGTATCAGCCTTTCGCAAAACCTGTTCTTCTCTTTCTCCGACAACTGTCCGTCGAACATTGTCGGTGGGCTCGGCTACTGGGCAGCCTACGGCACATCACGCGCTTCTATTCTCATCCCATAGAAATCGTTTCCTTCAGGCTTTAGATTTCCACCAACGCACTGTGGGCTGCTTCTCACGGTTCGCGATTTCCATTTTCACAGTGTTCGATTTCTGAAAATCCCCCAACACGCTGTTGCTTTACCCCCACGGGACATTACCAATTCTTTACTTTACAACCTTCTTACCGTTGACGATATAGACGCCTGAGGGGAGGTCGTTGAGGGCGTTGTCGGTAGCGACACCGCTGCGCAGTTTCATGCCCTGCACATTGTAGACTGTGGCACTGTGGGCTGCATCGGCACACACGCTGTTGAGCGACCCGAGGTAGCTGTCGACCGACGAAACGAAATTGATGTCGGAGATGGTTGAGGTGCCTGTGGTTGAGGTGAGGCCGAAGATGGTTTGACCTTGGCACACGCTCCAAATATCATCCTTGCAGTTTGCATCGAGTCCGGTTTTCGAGAGGTCCCAAGCCACAACCAACTCATCGCCAAGCTCGGTGACCTGAGTGGGAGCAACCGAACTTGCTTTGTTGATGCCGTTGAGCCACCAAAGGTAGCTTGCGCCGGTGCTTTTGCTGAGGTTTGTGCCCTTCACCACCAGATATTTTTGGTCGGCCTTCACGTTATATTGCTTCCCCACGTAGTCGAGGGTCAAACAAATGTTGTTTGACCCTGTTCCTGCGTTGACGGTTATAGTGTTGTTTTCTGTATCGTAGCTGATGTTTTCGGCAGTCACGCGGCCCGAGTCGCCTGTTGTCCAGTCGGAAGCTACAAAGGTGTAGAGGTGCTCCTCGTAGCCGCTGAGCAGACGCACATAGTAGAGACCGGGGAGCACTGTGTTGCCCGATGCCTCAAAGCGCACGGTAACTTCGGTTTTGGCGTTACCCTTGTCGTCGACGAGCAATGATGCCGGGATGGGATATTCCACATTGTAGAAGCCTTTGTCGTCGGCATCGGCGGTTGTCGACAACACTTTTGCTTCGGTGAGCTTGGTGCCGTTGACATAGATTGTGGCCACACGGCCCTTGTCGGCTGTGGTGTAGCGCACCATCAGCGACACGCCCTCAGTGGTGAGCGACTTGTTTTCGAGGGTGTATTGCACATATCCGCCCTTCTGAGCATCGCGATAATACTCATCCTCATACATGCCGCTGGTTGAGTCGATTGAGTAAGAGGCTTGGTGGCCGGCCTCGCTCTGCTGCTCACCGGTGGCAACATAGTCGATGGTGCGCGAAGCGATGGCAGCTTCCTGAGCATCAGTGCGCCCCATGTCGCTGGCAGCATACACCTCGGGGGTGGCTTGATACCAATAGCAGTTGTAGCGAGCGTGGTGGATGGTGTAGAACGGCACGAGCTTCAGAGTGCTCCAATTGCCTTTGCTTTGGGTGGAGGCAGCGTTAATGGTGAAGGTGAGCGGAGTGTTTGTCTCGCTAATCAACTTCAACACATCGGCGCGGTCGCCAATCAGCAGCGGAGATGTTGACACCGACAGGGCTTTGCCCATCGAAGCGGGAGAATGGTCCATGCGCCCCTCGCCGCCATATTCGTTTTGCAATTCCTCGTAGGTCAAACCGGTTTCAACGGCTTCGTCGGCCGAACTTGCAGTGGTCTTGGCTGCGAGCAAAATCGGGCCGTATTTGAAAGCGATATAGTCGGAGAGGTGGGGGCACTCCTCATAGCGGAGAGTCATCGGGAGGGTAACTTCAACCACATCACCGGCCTTCCATGTGCGGTTAATGTTCACATAGCTTGCAGTGCCGACCTGAGTGTCGGTGGTAACGGCGGTGCCGTTAACCTTGATGGTGTAGCCGTCGGTTGTCCAATGCGGGTGACGGATTGCCATGGTGAATGTGCCGGCCTTGTCGACGGTAATCTTCGAGGTCTGAGCGTAGGGGAACTCGGTTTCCTGAGTCACGGCGAAACGGTCGGTTGAGAGTTTCGACGCAGTGAAGAGGTTCACATAAAGGGTGGTGTTGTCGTCGGAGTGGGTGTAGATGAAGTGACCGTATTTTTGGTGGTTCTCCATGCCGGTGCCCACGCAGCACCACATACCCTGGTTCACCTGCGAGTAGATGCGATAGCTTTGCGGACGCAGTGAAGTAAAGTAAACATATCCGCCGGTGTCGGGGTCTTGGGTTGAGAGGATATGGTTCCACATTGTGCTCTCGTAGAAGTCGGCATAACGGGCATCGTGAGTCTCGTCGAAGAGGTCCTCCGAGAGTTTCAACATGTTGTTTGAGTTACAACTTTCGGGGCCTTCGGTGTTTGAGATGTAACGGCCGCTGTTTTCAGCCGAAAGGAAGTGCTCGCCCACGCTGTTACCGCCGATACACACGGTGCGGTTCTCGGCAACATCCTGCCAGAAGTTGTGGGCTGCTGTGCGATACACCTCATAGTCGGCAGCATTACCTGCGCGCAATGCCTCCTGATACATACGTTCGAAGCCGATGTATTTGGGCACCTGAGTGTTGGCGTGCTTGCCGTCGAGGAAGGTGGTGTTGAGTGTTTCCATACCGGTCACCATCATCTGGTGGCTATAGCGTTTCGAGGCGTCGAGATAACGCGCATCACCGAAAATGCGATAGGCATCGGCAAGGGTTTCATTCATGCCGCCATGCTCCCAGCCGAGAATATCCTGCAGTTGGGTGTCGGTGAGCTTGGCGATAAGGTCAACGCTCCAATCGCATATCTTGCGATACATCTCTTTTGCCTTGGTGCTTCCGGTGTAGAGCCACGCATCGCGCAAGCCGGCAAAAACTTTATGCTCGCAGTAGAGGGGCACCCAACCGCCATACTTGCGGAATTCGGTGGTGCTTCCCGAGTAAAGGCCTGTCCAAATTTGATTGATGGGCTGACCGCCGATAAAGCCTTTGAGCCCGGTGGCATCGCTGTCGAAAGCTTTCTGACAGTCGTCAAGCACACCGATACAGTAGTCCAAGCGCTCCTTCATGGCAGCCTTCACCGTGGCATCATCGGCAGCGGCGTAAGCCAACGCCAACGCGGTGAGGTAGTGACCACCGACATGCCCCTCGAGCGACCAATTGCTCTCGCCCCAGTTGCGGAAACTCGGGTGAGTTTCGGTCCAGTTATAGTATTGTGAATCGGCCACCTTGTCAAGGCCGGCCTGACGGATAAACGGAGCCAACAAGCGGTCGGCATCATAGTCAAGCAACAATTTATCGTTGATCTGCATAGCCGTTTTAAACGGGCTGTCGAGCAGGGTTACATCACTAAGGTTAAAGTGTTGCGGGTAGATTTCGGTTTGCGCGGTAGCTACGGAGAAAAAAGTGCTTGCCACAAGTGGCACTAAGAAATGTCTTGTTTTCATCGGTTTTATTATTCGATTGTTCCTATGCGCAAATGTATGCATAATCCCCGTGTTACACAACCCCTTTCCGAATTATTAACGCACACACCCACACGATTCAATCACATTCACACGCACCGCCATTGCATTTTTTGTCGATTTTCACAATGATATTCAAATTTCCAATAGCAATCAGCCACGTTTCTTTGTAAAATTCAACCGAATATATTATTTTTGCAATTGCATCAACCCCTCTTCATTAAGCGATTGCGATGAATAACAAGCCATACTATCCTATTGGTATTCAAAACTTCAGCGAATTGCGTCGTTTGAACGCCGTGTATGTGGATAAAACGGACCAAATCTACCGTCTTACTCACAGTTCCAAGTATGTGTTTTTGAGTCGCCCACGCCGCTTCGGCAAATCGCTTCTCAGCAGCACAATGCGCTACTATTTTGAGGGGCGACGCGACCTGTTCACCGGGTTGGCCATTGAGCAATTGGAGTCGGATTGGAATCAATATCCGGTGTTACACTTTGATTTGAGCGCCATCAAGAGTGAAGATGTAAGCAGAATTGAAGATGGGCTGTCGCGGCTATTGCGACAGTTTGAAGCCATCTACGGCAAAGATGATGCAAGCACTTCGTTGAGCAGCCGCATGACCGACCTTATCCAACAGGTTAATGCCCAAACCGGGAAAAAGGTTGTTGTGCTAATCAATGAATACGACACACCTATTCTGGAGGTGATGCACGATGATAACAAACGTGAGGAGGTGCGCAACCTTTTGCGCGAATTTTACTCACCGCTAAAATCGTGTGACGACAATCTGCACTTTGTTTTCCTCACCGGAATATCCACCTTTTTACAATTGAGCATTTTCAGCGAGCTCAACAACCTGAAAGATATCACCAACAGCGATGTCTATGCCTCAATTTGCGGCATAACCATGCCGGAATTGGTCAACAATTTCCAATATGGCATCAACAGTTTGGCCGAGAAGAAACGTTGTACACCCGACGATGTGGTTGAAATGCTGCGCAACCAGTACGACGGCTATCACTTCAGCAAAATGATGGTCGACGTGTTTAACCCGTTCAGCCTGCTGAACGCTTTCGACGACAACGAACTGGAGGATTATTGGTATCAAACCGGCACCCCGACGCTTCTCATCAAAATGCTCACAGCCAAGCGTGGCGATTGGCGATTCACGATTGAAGACCTTGAAGCAACAAAGCCGATGTCGCTCAAGCGCTTCAACACATCGCTTGAACTCTGCACAGGCCCGATTCCGCTGCTTTATCAAGCCGGCTATCTCACAATCAAGAGCTACGACGAAAACAGCGACCTGTATGTGCTTGGAGTCCCCAACACCGAGGTGCGTGTGGGGTTGCTCCTCAACCTGTTGCCACTCTACTCCGAAATTGATGCCGACGACACCTTCGACGCCTCAAAAGCCATTGCAGCC
The DNA here is from genome assembly GCA_964505395.1 of uncultured Alistipes sp. Taxonomy (GTDB): domain Bacteria; phylum Bacteroidota; class Bacteroidia; order Bacteroidales; family Muribaculaceae; genus UBA7173. The sequence continues at coordinate 18,399 of CAZDIC010000004.1, forward strand.
GACCTGCGCGACGGCCAATGCGACATGGCCCTAACCCGCATAAAGGAGTTATTGGCGAGCATTCCTTTCATGCGTGGCGACCGCGACATTTTAGGCGATGCCGAAAAAACAGAGGCCTACTATCACCGCTTGTTCTTCGTGATTTTCAAAATGTTACACCGCGACGTAACCGCCGAAGTGAGAAGCGCGAGAGGTGCTGCCGACATTGTGGTGAAAACAAAGCGCTACATCTACGTAATTGAAATAAAAATCGACTCCACGGCCGATGAGGCCCTGCGGCAAATTGATGCCAACGGCTACGCAATACCATACCTCACCGATGGGCGTAATGTGGTGAAACTCGGCGTGAATTTTTCTACCGTCACCCGCACCATAGCCGAGTGGAAACAAGCTTGACACACATCACCACACAAGCCGCATAACACACCAATGCCACGCTTATTTAAGTGTAAGAGCAACAAAGGTTAAAAGAATGAGGGGGCAATGTGGGGGGAATATGGGGTTATTCGGAAATAATTTGCTAAATTTGCGGTAAATATTCAGTTTATGAGCTCCATGCAAATTTCGGAACGTATTCACAACTTGGCAGCCTCGCAAACTCTCGCCATGTCGCAAAAGAGTAGCGAACTGCGTGCTGCCGGAATCGATGTCATTAATCTGTCGGTTGGAGAGCCCGATTTCAACACTCCCGACCACATTAAAGAAGCTGCAAAGAAGGCTATCGACGACAATTTCACCCACTACCCTCCGGTGCCGGGCTACATGGACTTGCGTCAAGCCATAGCCGACAAGCTGAAACGCGAAAACGGCCTTGACTACAGCGCAGCACAAGTGGTGGTGTCGGGTGGCGCCAAGCAATCGCTGAGCAACGCCCTGATGAGCGTGATTAACCCCGGCGACGAGGTTATCATCCCCATGCCGGCATGGGTGAGCTATGTTGAGATGGTGAAACTGGCCGAAGGCGTAACAGTGGCTGTTAACGCCGGCATCGACCAAGATTTCAAAATCACTCCGGCACAACTTGAAGCTGCCATCACAGAGCGCACACGCTTGCTGATGCTCTGCTCGCCGTCGAACCCCACCGGCAGCATCTACTCACGCAGCGAACTGCAAGCGCTGGTTGATGTGTTGGCCAAGCACCCCCAAGTGATGATTCTCTCAGATGAGATTTACGAGCATATAAACTACGTTGGCGGCGTAACCTCTATGGGCTCTTTCCCCGAGATTGCCGACCGCGTGATTTTGGTCAACGGCGTGTCGAAAGCTTATGCCATGACCGGATGGCGCATCGGTTTCATGGCAGGCCCCATCGAAGTGGCCAAAGCGGTGACCAAACTGCAAGGACAAACCACCTCGGGCGTGTCGACCATCGCACAGCGTGCCGCCCTCGCCGCATACGCCGGCGACCAACAGTGTGTTGAAGATATGCGTCAGGCGTTCCAACGTCGTCGCGACTTGGTGGTGAAACTCGCCTCGGAGATTCCCGGCCTGAAGGTCAACTGCCCCGACGGAGCCTTCTACCTCTTCCCCGAAGTAAGCGCATATCTTGGCAAACGCTTCGGCGACCGCGTTATCGCCACCGACAACGACCTCTGCATGTATCTGCTCGAAGAGGCTCACGTGGCCACTGTGGCCGGCTCGGCATTCTGCCTGCCCGGCTATATCCGCCTCACCTACGCCACCGCCGACGAACTGCTTGTTGAGGCCTTCCGTCGCATTGCCGAGGCTCTGAAACGCCTGGCATAACCAACCGTTACTCACGAATAATTGAACTAATAACAGATATGGATTTCATTGAAGAACTTAAGTGGCGCGGCATGATTCACCAAATGATGCCCGGCACCGAAGAGCAATTGAAGAAGGGGATGACCGCCGCCTACCTCGGCATTGACCCCACCGCCGATTCGCTCCACATCGGCCACCTTGTTGGCGTGATGATGCTTAAACATTTTCAACGCTCGGGCCACAAGCCCATCGCCCTCGTTGGCGGTGCCACCGGCATGATCGGTGACCCCTCAATGAAGAGCCAAGAGCGCAAATTGCTCGACGTTGACACCCTGCGCCACAACCAAGAGGCTATCAAAAAACAGCTCGCCAAGTTTCTTGACTTCGACAGCGACGCCCCCAACGCCGCCATCCTCGTGAACAACTACGACTGGATGAAGGACTACGGCTTCCTCGATTTCATCCGCGACGTGGGTAAAAACATCACCGTCAACTACATGATGGCTAAGGACTCAGTGAAAAAACGTCTCAACGGCGAAAGCGGCGAAGGCATGTCGTTCACCGAGTTCTCTTACCAGCTGCTTCAGGGCTACGACTTCCTTTACCTCTACCGTCACCAAGGTTGCCGTTTGCAACTCGGCGGTTCCGACCAGTGGGGTAACATCACCACCGGTACCGAACTTATCCGCCGCATGGAAAATGGCGCCGACGATGCATTTGCCATCACCTGCCCCCTTATCACCAAGGCCGACGGCGGCAAATTCGGTAAAACCGAGAGCGGAAACGTGTGGCTCGACCCCGCCCGCACTTCGCCCTACAAATTCTACCAATTCTGGCTCAACGTCTCCGACGCCGACGCCGAAAAATATATCAAGATTTTCACCGTACTCACCCAAGATGAGGTGAAGGAGCTCGTGGCACAACAAGCCGAGAACCCCGGTGCTCGTCCCTTGCAGAAACGCCTCGCCGAAGAAATTACCCGCATGGTACACGGTGAGAAAGAGCTGCAATCGGCAATCGAAGCCTCGTCGATTCTCTTCAGCAACCACGCTGCCGACACCCTTCACAAAATCGACGAAGACACCCTGCTCGCAGTGTTTGAAGGTGTGCCCACCTTTGAAATCGACGCTGCACTGATCAACGGCGAAACCAAACTCATCGACCTGCTCACCGACAACGCTGCCATCTTCCCCTCAAAAGGCGAAATGCGCAAGCTCACCCAGCAGGGCGGCCTGTCGATCAACAAAGAGAAAGTTGCCGACCCATACGCACCGGCCACAACCGACATGTTGCTCAACGGCAAATACATCCTGGCCCAGCGCGGCAAGAAGAACTACTACCTCCTCATCGCCCGCTAACCGCCACCCTCCCCGAGGAAATCCCATCAAGAGAGGCTGCCCACACCCGGGCAGTCTCTCTTGACATATTACATCCACTCCATCAACGTGTTACCTCCCCATCAACGCGAGGTCAACCACGTGCTATCGACGGACGTATTTCTTGTGATTTTCGATGTAGATGCCTGTGTCGGCATCGGTGAATGGGGTGCCATCAATTTTGTAACGGACCGACGGTGCAACCGCATCGTTGAGCACAGATTCTATTGAGGCGTTATAGATTTCGGTTTGGTTTAGGGCGACACTTGTCAATATGTGCGTACCGGCCCCATCCATTATGAAGGTTGCATTATCCACAAGGCCTTCGGTCGAGCCGATTCCTACCAACCAATGCAATGTGATATGTGATAATGATGAATACTCGTCAAGCTCTTGAAGGGTTATCTGTGTGAAACTCATTCCACCAATCTCCACCGGATCAACCGACTCGCAATAAACAGTGGATTTTCTATTGTTGCTGCGAATGCTGTAAACATCTCTTGACTCACCAACCGAGATGGCAAAGTCGTACAACAAACGCCATGAATCGTCTGCGCCATCGAAACTAAACAAAACCTGCTCATCGCTATTGCATAGATAGCACAGGAACGAGGCCTCCTCAGATCCTTTACGCTCATACAGCTTATAACATTCACGATTGTTGAGTGTTGCCACACCATCAATATATTGCACACTCTCCACCGTGGGCTCTTCGAATCCGGTCGGGGCAGGGATGACGGTAACATTCCACGACATCCCATCGGCCAAATAGTTTCCGGCACTACAACCCAAGGCTGCAAACGTCATTATTGCAATCAAATAGTTTTTCATAATCACAGATGCTTTTATAGTGATACAGATGTTTTTGTAGTGATACAGATGCTTTTGTAGCAATGTAGTTCGTAACTCAGTTTTTGAGATTGAGATGGCATTTACTTCCAATTCTCAAATTTGGTATTTAAGCCCACATCCAAAACTTGGAACCTACATCCATATCCAAGATTTGGGATCTACACCCATCTCTAAATTAGACACATGGTAAATGTGTCAGCCAAATTTATTGCATTATTTTATAATCTGCAAACTCCCATCGCGCAACATCATGTTAAAAAAAATTAAACCGGAGCCACACAAGAATGCAGGCACCAAAGCCGTCAAACCATTTCGGTTGAAATAACCTCTCACAATTAAGCCTTTCCTAAAAGTATGATATATCGTACTTTTGGACTATTTGAGCCGGTAGGTCCGCATCAAAAGCGCAATAAGTACAATTTATTGGACTTTTACTTGTTTTTTTGTGGATTTCTTCATAGCTTTGCGCAGAGAGTCTACTATGTCAGACTATTAGCATCCCAAAAAAATCCATAGCCCCCAAAAGATATAGGACGTAAGGTTTCACAAATCCGATGGAAGGAGTTATGGAACTAACGGATGAATAAGCCTTAACGGGTGAATATAGTTTAACGAAGAAATGGAACTAAAGGATATCATCAAGCAACGTCGGGAAACGCTATCGCTGACGCAACAAGATCTCGCAGAAATGGCGCAGGTTGGTCTTGCCACAATCAAGGATATTGAACGAGGCAAGGGGAATCCGACGCTAAACACTGCCATGAAAATTTTGGATATTCTTGGCATGGAGATAGAGTATCGCATCCGACAAAATAATTAACCGCGCACTGCCACGAAAGGGGTAATAACACTAAAAGTGCCACAGCAATGCCCTATATGAGCACTAATGTTAATGTTTCAGCAGAGCCATGTGAGGCACTAATGTTAATGTCACAGCAATGCGAAGCTGAAGAAACAACAACAACCACGAATAATTAAAGCAATGAAACAGCTGGGAGTTTATTTTAACGACACAATGGCAGGGATTCTGACCGAACAGAATCCCGGGGTTGGGTACACTTTCCGATACAACGACGAGTATCTCAAGTCGGATTTACCACCCATCTCGCTTACTATGCCGAAACATAACGCAGAGTATCGTTCAGAATATCTATTCCCATTTTTCACCAATATGCTCCCCGAAGGCACTAATCGCAGATTTATTTGCCGGTCGCTCAAAATCGACGAATCAGATTTTTTCAGTTTGCTCGACGCCATGGCTGATAAAGACTTTATCGGAGCAGTAAACATAAGGAGGTTGAACCATTAAAGGTGAAGCGCAGCTACATTCGCATTGTAAGTGAGAGAATTAGGAGTCAGCAGCAAACCCCGGTTGCAATGTTAAAGAAATGCCGAGTACAGAAAGTATAAACAAACATGGTGACCTCAGAACATAACAAGCAGAGTCGTCTCAAGGTGTGGCGTGCAGAAAGCACGCCATTTGTAGGAAACCGGGTAGAGGGGTTTGCGCCGATAGGTGCAGCCCCTCTGCCCG
>CAZDIC010000005.1:0-2385 GCA_964505395.1 uncultured Alistipes sp.
GAGGGCGGAGTTGACGCGGGCGAAGGTGAAGGTGGAGAGGACGGATTGGAACTTTTGGCGGATTTCGGTGGTGCACAGGTTGCCGATTGAGCCTTCGTGGGTGTGGTTGAGGGTGCCGTGATACTCAAATTCGCCACGTTGCACAGCCATCCCCACCTGACGGTAAGCATCGCGGAAAGGCACTCCCGTTTCAACCAAATGGTTGACCTCCTCAACGGTGAAAGCCAACTTGTAGAGCGGGTTATCCATCACATTTTGTGTAACTTCCATATTCTCAACGGCATAAGCCACAATGTCGAGGCAGTCGTTAAGTTCGCCGAACAGCGGGATAAACACCTCCTTAATCAGCTGCATATCACGGAAATATCCCGACGGCAGATTGGTGGTTATCAGTCGGATGTCGTTTTGCACGCCCTGAATTTTGTTGCAGTGGGCACGCACCAGTTCAAACACATCGGGATTCTTCTTGTGAGGCATGATGCTCGAGCCGGTGGTGAGGGGGTCGGGCAGATGCAGGAAGCCGAAATTCTGACTTGTGTAAAGACATCCGTCAACGGCCAAACGCCCGATGGTCTCAGCCACAGCCGCGTAGGCAAAAGCGATGATACGTTCGGTTTTGCCACGTCCCATCTGCGCATAAACCACATTATAGTCGAGGTTGTCAAAACCGAGCAGCTCCGTTGTCATGCGTCGGTTTAGCGGAGCCGACGAACCGTAGCCGGCAGCGGCTCCGAGAGGATTTTGGTTGGTGGTGTCCCATGCCGCCTTCATCATCAGCAGGTCGTCGGCAAGACTTTCGGCATACGCGCCAAACCACAAACCGAACGACGACGGCATAGCCACCTGTAAATGGGTGTATCCGGGTATTAAAACATCTTTATACTGTTCGCTCTTCGCTTGCAACAGGGTGAACAAGCGTTCAATTTTGCCTACGGTTTTCTCAATCTCGGCACGAGCAAACAGTTTCACGTCGACCATAACCTGATCGTTACGCGAACGGCCGGTGTGAACTTTTTTGCCCACATCGCCCAACTTGCGAGTCAGCATCAGTTCCACCTGCGAGTGCACATCTTCCACATTCTCCTCTATTTCAAAATCGCCCTTGGCAGCGGCATGGTAGAGCTCTCGCAACTCTGGCAACAGCAAATCAAGTTCCGCCTTTTCAAGCAGCCCCACACTCTGCAACATTGTGATATGCGCCATGGTCCCAAGAATGTCGTACGGAGCGAGGTAGAGGTCCATCTCACGGTCACGTCCAACGGTGAAGCGATCAATGCGTGCATCTTCTTCAAAGCCTTTATCCCAAAGTTTCATAATTATAGAGTTGAATATTAAAGTGTTATACCATCAATAAGTTTTACATACATCTCCACGGCCCGCTCTATCTCCGAGAGCTTGATATATTCATCGGCCGTGTGCGACCGGGCCGAGTCGCCCGGCCCGATTTTCAATGTCGGGAACGGCGACAGCGCCATGTTTGACATGGTTGGCGAGCCAAAGCAGGTCAAGCCCAACTGCACCCCTCGCTGCACCACCGGATGCTCCACACTGATGTGTGAACTGTTCAAGCGGGTGCTGCGTGCCACCACCTCCGACTTCACCGACTGCTTAATGAGCGAGAGCAGTTCCTCGTTGGTGTACATGCCGTTCGGACGGACATCCACCACATATCTACACTCATCGGGCACCACATTGTGTTGCGAACCGGCCTGAATCTGTGTCACGGTCATCTTCACCTCCCCCAGGAAGGGCGACACACGGTCGAAACGGTGTGTACGAAACCATGCGATGTCGTCGAGCGCGCGATACAGCGCATTATCCCCCTCATTGCGGGCAGCATGACCGCTGCGTCCGCGGGCAGTGCAATCGAGCACTATCAACCCCTTTTCAGCCACCGCCATCTGCATACCTGTCGGTTCACCGATGATAGCGAAATCCACGTGACCGATATGAGGCAAAATCATGTCGAGCCCGCCGGCACCACTCACCTCCTCCTCGGCAGTTGCCGTGAAAATGAGTTTGTAAGGTTGCTCGGTTTGGCGCAAATGCATATAAGCAGCCAAGAGAGCCACTAACGCCCCACCGTCATCGTTTGCACCGAGACCATAGAGACAGTCACCCTCGATATGCGGTGTGAACGGGTCACGTGTGTAGCCGGCCGCCGGTTTCACCGTGTCGATATGCGCATTGAGCATTATCACACGGCGGTTGTCATCGGGTGCCCAACTGTCGGCACACACCAGATTGTTGCCGATGCGCGCTACCGACAAACGCTCCCTGCGCAGCCACGCCTCAAGGTGGTCGGCCGCCGCACTCTCCTCCCGGCTCACCGAGGGGATGGCAATCAGCGAAGATAACAGCTCTATATATTTATTCATTTTCACT
>CAZDIC010000005.1:2485-5521 GCA_964505395.1 uncultured Alistipes sp.
GGGCAAACCGTGTCAGCAGATAACGGTGCCGCCATCCAAGCGGGATGCCGAGGTGATAACCACACGTTTCACCCCCTGTGCCACCGCTGCCAACGCATTCTCGATTTTCGGAATCATACCACCCGACACCGTGCCGTTGGCCTTCAATTCCTTGAATGTCTCGGCCGTAATGACCGGAATAAGAGTGGTGTCATCGACGGGGTCACGCATCACACCGGGCTTCTCAAAACAGTAAACGAGCGTAACATCAAACCCGGGAGCCAACGCCACAGCCACAGTCGAGGCTATCGTATCGGCATTGGTATTGAGCAATTGGCCGTTGCCGTCGTGGGTCAGAGGCGCTATCACCGGCACGGCATTCGCCTCCAACATCGTGGTCAGTTTGCGACCGTTCACCTTCTTCACATCGCCCACAAAGCCATAGTCCACCTCACGCACCGGCCGCTTCTCACTGCGAATGATATTGTAGTCGGCACCGGTCAGGCCGATGGCATCCACGCCCAAAGCCTGCAAACGGGCCACAAGCGTTTTGTTTACCAACCCGCCATAAACCATCGTTGCCACACGCAACATCTCGGCATCGGTGACACGACGGCCATCAACCATGCGAGTCGCGATGCCCAAGCGGGTAGCCAACGCCGTGGCCGAACGGCCACCTCCATGCACCAGGATTTTACCATCCTCCACGGTGGCAAAATTGCGTAGCAACACCGCCAAGGTGTCATCATTTTCCACCAATGCACCACCCACCTTCACTATGGTCAATTTCTTCATCTCTCTACGGCTGTTAAAGTTCACACTCCGTTACCAATCTCTCCTTAAAGCATTTCGAGCATACGTTATCAAAGTGATTCAAGCATACGCTTCATCACCACCTGAGCCGACACCACGCGGTTTGCCGCCTCGGGGATAACCAAGCTACGCGGCGAGTCAATCACCTCGTCGGTGACAATCATGTTGCGACGCACCGGCAGACAGTGCATGAAATATGCATTGTTGGTAACCTCCATGTGAGCGGCATCAACGGTCCACGACAGGTCGTGACTCAAGATTTGGCCATACTGCTCCACGCTCGACCAATTCTTGGCATACACGAAGTCGGCACCTTCGAGAGCCTTCATCTGGTCGCGTTCGATGCGGGCATTACCGGCAAAGCGAGGGTCAAGATCGTAACCCTCGGGGTTGGTAATCACGAAATCAACATCGGCGGCGTTCATCCACTGCGCAAAGGAGTTGGGCACCGCCTGTGGCAAGGCCCTGGGGTGAGGTGCCCATGTGAGCACCACCTTCGGACGGGCGGTTTGCTTGTATTCCTCAATTGTAATCAGGTCGGCAAACGCCTGGCAAGGGTGCACTGTGGCGCTCTCCAAGCTGATAACCGGACGGCCCGAGTAGTCGATAAACTGTTTCAGGATGGTTTCATTATAGTCGAACTCACGGTCGGTGAGTCCGGCAAACGAACGCACACCGATTATGTCGCAATAGGAGCCGATTACCGGAATGGCCTCGCGTAGATGCTCCGATTTGTCGCCATCCATCACCACCCCCATCTCGGTTTCCAGTTGCCAACTATCCTTGCCAATGTTGAGCACAATCGGGTTCATGCCCAGATTCAAAGCCGCCTTTTGCGACGACAGACGGGTGCGCAAACTCGAGTTGAAGAAAATCAGCATGATGGTTTTGTTACGGCCCAAGTGCTGCCATGCAAACGGGTTTTGTTTCACAACCTTTGCCTCGGCCAAAGCAACGTTAAGGTCGCCTATATCGGTTACATTGAAGAAAGATTTCATATCTTGATGTTTATCGTTTTGCAAATTATAGATATCGGTTGTAGCTGCCGGTCGGCTACTTCACTTCCAACAGTTCGGTCAGGGCCGCGACAAATTCAGCAGCCTCACTCTCGCTGAGGGTCAGGGGTGCCAACAATCGCACCATCTGAGTGCCGGCCACACCGGTGAAAATATGTTTGTCGAACAACAATTGCTTGCGCAATTCGGCCACCGGTTGAGTGAATTCGATGCCGAGCATAAGTCCTCGGCCACGCACCTCCTTGATTAACGGCGACGAGGGGATGTTGCGTTTCAGATAGTTGCCCACAGCGGCTGCGTTGGCCACCAGATTCTCATCACGTATGATATCGGCCACAGCAATCGACGCGGCCATCGCCAGATAGTTGCCCCCGAAGGTGGTGCCAAGCATTCCCTTGCGAGCCTCAAACTCGGGCGAAATCAAGATGCCGCCAACCGGAAAACCGTTGCCCATACCTTTGGCCATAGTGATGATGTCGGGGGTGATGCCGGCCCATTGGTGTGCGAAAAACTTTCCGGTACGACCATAGCCGCTCTGCACCTCATCCAAAATCAGTTTGGCGCCATATTTCTTTGTCAGCACCGCCAAACCCTGCAGGAACTGCTCTGTGGGGATGTTGATGCCGCCAACCCCCTGAATCCCCTCCACAATCACCGCTGCCACATCGCCGTGACGCAATTCAACCTCCACGCCATCAAGGTCGTTGAGGTCGCAAAAGGTCACTTTGTGGTTGGCGTTAAATGGGGAGACAATCTTGGGATTATCGGTAACTGCCACCGCCCCGCTTGTGCGACCGTGGAAGCTGCCGTGAAAGGCAATCACCCTGTCGCGACCGGTGGCAAACGATGCCAACTTCAAGGCGTTTTCGTTTGACTCCGCACCACTGTTATCGAGAAACAGCGAATAGTCGGGCAGGCCTGCAAGTTCTCCGATTTTCTGCGACAGCTCCTCCTGCAGCGGGTTCTTAACGCTGTTGGAGTAGAAACCTATACGGTTCAACTGCTCGGTGAGCGCCTCAACATAGCGCGGATGGCAATGACCGACACTAATCACGGCATGACCACCGTAAAGGTCGAGATATTCCACCCCTTTATCATCGTAAACGCGGCAACCTTTGGCCTTCACCGGGGTTACGTCAAACAGACTGTATACGTCGAATAATTTCATTTTCAATTTCAAGTTTTCGCCGACGGTGCGGGGTTTATTACCGTTCTCCGGCACTGCAAT
>CAZDIC010000005.1:5621-22557 GCA_964505395.1 uncultured Alistipes sp.
ATTTCAAGTTTTCGCCGACGGTGCGGGGTTTATTACCGTTCTCCGGCACTGCAATGACGGCAAGATGATTAAACGCCACTCCGGCGGCGTGATGATTAAACGCCACTCCGGCGGCGTGATGATTAAACTCGGTGGATTAAAATCGTGAGCCTTTCAGTCGTAGGCCGGTATCCTCCTTCAAGCCGAAAATCAGGTTCATGTTTTGCACAGCCTGCCCGGAGGCTCCTTTGATAAGGTTATCTATTACCGACACCACATGGAGCTTACGGCCATATTTTTTCACATACAGCACGCACTTGTTGGTGTTGACAACCATCTTCATATCGGGATTCTCGTCAACCACCCACACAAACGGTTCGTTGGCATAATACTCGCGATAGAGGTTCACAGCCTCCTCCTCGCTCATATCGCTGTTGAAATAAACGCTTGCCAGGATGCCACGGGCGAAGTTGCCACGCATCGGCACGAAATTCAGTTCACCGCCAAACGCGGGGTCAAGTTGCTGCAAGGTTTGACAGATTTCGCCAAGGTGCTGATGGGTAAAAGGCTTGTAGACCGACATATTGTTATCGCGCCACGAGAAGTGGGTGGTCTCCGACGGTTTTTGACCGGCGCCGGTTGACCCGGTAACTCCGGTGACATGCACCTCGGTCAAGCCCCCCTTGGCAGCCACCGGGAGCAGTGCCAGTTGTATGCAGGTGGCGAAACAACCGGGATTGGCCACATGCTTGGCACCGACGATTGTGTGACGGAAGGCTTCCGGCAAGCCGTACACAAAATCCTCAGCATCGGCTGCCAGACGAAAATCGTTCGAGAGGTCGATAATTGCACCGCGGTATGATGCCGGGAGCGCATGCACAGCCTCCTTCGACCTGCCGTGCCCCGAACAGATAAAGATGCAATTCAAATCACGGACATTGTCAACCGTCACCTCGGCCGAAAAACAGAGGTCGGTATCTCCGATAAGGTCGGCATGAGCTTTCCACAACGGTGCGCCGGCATGGCTACCGCTCTGAGCGAATGTCACCTCCACCTCGGGATGCCCCTTCAAGATGCGCAGCAGTTCGCCGGCAGTGTAGCCTGCAGCCCCTATAATTCCTACTTTAATCATCGTCGGTGTGTTATCTGTTTCGGTTATAATTCTTTCTGCAGTTGGTCAGCCTCATCGGTGTGGTTGGAATAGTAGACACGCAGCGGCGTTGACAACACCTTGATGAACCCTTTGGCATCATCGCTTGTCCACCCTTTCTGCATCTCGCCATACTCGCCGAATTTGGTCTTAACCAAATCGCAATCGCTCTCCACACCCACCGGCATAAAACCGTAAGGGTGTAGCTTCATGATGGCTGTTCCGTTAACATTGCGCTGACTTTCAAGAAGCATAGCCTCAATGTCGCGCATCACCGGTTCGAGATACTGGCTTTCATGCAGGAACATGCCATACCAGTTGGCCACCTGGTCCTTCCAATACTGTTGCCACTTCGACAGGGTGTATTTCTCCAGGAACTTGTGAGCACCGATAATCAACATGGGTGCGGCGGCCTCAAAACCCACACGACCCTTGATGCCGATGATGGTGTCGCCCACATGCATATCGCGACCAATGCCGTAGGGGGCCGCAATGGCCTCTATTTTCTGAATAGCGGCAATCTTATCGTCGAAATGTTCTCCGTTGACAGCTTCAATTTCACCGTTTTTGAAGGTGATGCGAATCTCCTCCTCACCCTGCTTGCTCACCTGCTTGAGGTAGGCCGACTCCGGCAGCCCTTGCGCTGAGTCGAGAATCTCGCCGCCACAAATACTTGTGCCCCAAATACCCACATTGTAGGAGTATTTCAGTTTGGTAAAATCGGCATTGAAACCATGTTGGTTAAGGTAGTCAATCTCATACTGACGTGTGAGGGCCATATCGCGAGTGAGGGTGATAATCTCCACGCCGGGAGCCATCACAAGGAAAGTCATGTCGAAACGAATCTGGTCGTTACCGGCACCGGTGGAACCGTGTGCAATGGCATCAGCACCGATTTCTTTGGCATAACGGGCTATCGCCATAGCCTGAAATATACGTTCGCTCGACACCGACACCGGGTATGTGCCGTTGCGCAACACATTACCGAAAATCATATATTTGATACTCTTGGCATAATACTCGGGCATCACGTCGAGTGTAACATACTCCTTCGCGCCAAGCAGGTAGGCATTTTTCTCATTCTCGGCCAACTGTTCGGGCGAGAAGCCTCCGGTGTTGGCACATGCGGCATAAACCTCATAACCCAACTCCTGTGTAAGGTACATTACGGTGAAACTGGTGTCAAGACCACCGCTGAAGGCTACAACAACTTTCTTTTTATTCATGACTTTCTGTGATTACGTGGGTGTGTTTGGTGTGTTAATGTTTTGCGGGGTCGTAGAGCATACCGGTGCAGAGGCAACGTGTGCAGTTGTTGCGTGTCAGCACATCGTAGTTGATGCAGCTCTCACAACCTTTCCAAAATGTGGGGTCGTCGGTCAGTTCGCTGAAGGTCACCGGCACGTAGCCCAACTGTGTGTTTATCTTCATCACGGCCAACCCGGTGGTTAATCCGAAAATCTTTGCCTTGGGAAACAGTTCGCGACTCAGTGCAAACGCTTTCTCCTTGATACGTTTTGCCAAACCGTGACCGCGATACTCGCTCTTTACTATCAGTCCGGAGTTTGCCACAAATTCGCCGTGACTCCACGACTCAATGTAGCAGAAGCCAACAAACTCATCGTCCTTCATGGCGATGATGGCTTTACCCTCATTCATCTTCTGCGCCACATACTCCGGACGACGTCGCGCAATGCCGGTGCCACGCACCTTGGTGGCTGCCTCGATAGTTGTCAAAATCTCATCTACATATTTCAAATGTTGCGCAGTGGCAACCTGAACTGAAAACTCTTCCATCATGTCTGTGTATTTTTTATCAGGCCGGATAGCTATCCTCCGGCACATAGTGTATCTACAAATGCAATTTAATTATGTCAACAACCAATAAGAGTTGCCACGCCTACTCAGGTGTCTCCAACCCGTCGGCCAAGGTGTCGAGAGCCGCAAAGGTCTCCTGCTCGGTGTATCCTCGTCGCAGAATCAGCAACACGGTGTCATCTCCGGCGATGGTTCCCATTATCTGGGGCAATGCTGCAGTGTCGATTATCGAAGCCACCATATTTGCGTGGCCGGCGGGGGTGTGCATCACTGCCACGCCAACACCAAACTCCAATCCGGTAACACTGCCGGTAGGTATCGGTTTCGATGTACCGGTAGCCATGAATGATACGGAAAACGGTTTGCCGTCGGTTATCTCAACCTCACGACCCGCCCCGGCTTCCGGTGTGATTAGGCCTATCTGATATCCCGAGGCTGTCTTCACGATGCCCATCTCGTTGATATCTCGCGAGAGCGTGGCTTGCGCCACTCGAAAACCGGCATCAAGCAGTCCGGCTTTCAACTCCGCCTGCGACATGATTGCACTCCGGCCGATGATTTGGCGGATAGCGCTCTGTCGCTCAGCCTTTTCCATCAATATTTTCTGTCTACTGTCTGCCATTTTTATTTATTTGCAGTGGATATTTATCCACATCTCGACTGCAAAGGTACAACTTTTCCTGAATATCCACAACACTTTTCAAAGATATTCACTACAACGTGAATATTTATCCATGACGACATCCGGAACAAGTTCGGTCGTCCGCGATTCTACCCCTCCCACCAAAGAGCCAAGACCATCTATGCCGAACGGTGAATTACAGAGAGGTATATACAGCATTAAGCCCCGGAGGTTCACACGCCCGAGGCTTACAACATCTTAATACCAATTCGTTAAATGTTAAAATACAAAGGATTATTTTGCAGATTTTATAGTCGGATTAAGTTCACACACTAACCATGATATTGACCGGTAATGGCCCGTCAACAGAAATCAAACACTCACCCCAACGAGCCGAGAAGACGATGACACCAGCCACTACCGACAACAAGGACTGCCACCAAAGATTTATCCTTGGCGACCGAAAAGTTTCGTTGTGTATCAGTAAGCATCATTTTAGGCTTAGTATCGGGTTAAGTACATCCTAAGGCTAATGGAGTACAGATTAAGTGTTTAATGTTTCCAGTTTCAATAACGTGTGCAAATTTATCACTTCACTTGCAAACCCTGCAAATTATTTTTGCTGTTTTATAACATATTTTTCACGATAAACCGCTCAGAATGAGGTTTGTAGACATAATCGCTACACAAACAACGGAGACGCCATCTCCTCAGCGGGTAGCGACGTCTCCGTTCGTTTGATTTACTTCAATCAGTGTATTGCCGGGTTTAACCCTAATCAGAGCAATAGGGTTATTTCACTGCAATCGGTGAGCTTGAACTATTTCACTTCAAAGAGTTTGATTTATTTCACTTCAATGAGTTTGTAGCGGGGCACGAGCAATTTCATAATGAGCCAACCCAAGAGGTAGGCCACACCGCAGATGCAGAAGATGATGAAGTAGCCGGCAGGCTTCCCTTCAAAACCCATGAACCGCATATTGGTCTCGGCGGCATAGTCAAACAGACGACCCGAACAGAGGTTGATGAGGAACGAGCTGACACCGCCGGCCATACCACCGATGCCGATGATGGTGGCGATGGTACTCTTGGGGAACATATCACCCACAACCGAGTAGATGTTGGCCGACCACGACTGGTGTGCGGCACCGCAAATACCGATGATAATCACCGGATACCAGTAGGAATAAGCTCCGAGCGGCTGCGCAAAGATGGCCAATAGTGGGAAGAGAGCAAAGATAAACATAGCTCGCATACGGGCAGCGTATGGGTCTTTACCGGTGCGTTCGATGATAATCGTCGGCAGTTTACCGCCATAAATCGACAGCATCGTCAGCGCATAGAGCACGAATATCAACATCTGTGCGGTGGTGGTGTCGGAAGCGAAACCATACACATCGGAAATGTAAGCCGGAATCCAGAAGAGGAAGAACCACCACACACCGTCGGTCATAAACTTACCGAAGAACACAGCCCACGTTTGCGGATATTTGAAACAGCTCCAGAACGGAATCACGGTGTCGTGAGCTTGTGTAGTTGCCTCATCGGCCTCTTTACCGGCAGCATCCTTGTCGGCATCGGCATGAAGGTCTTGGTTGATATAGTCGAGCTCGGCACCATTCACATGGGGGTTCTCAGCCGGCTTCTTGTAGAAAGCCATCCAGAGACCCATCCACACAAAGCCAAGGGCACCGATAACCACAAAAGCCATCTCCCATCCGTTGCCGACACCCATACGCTGGAAGAAACGTGCCAGCGACGGGATGGTCAGCGGGGCAATAAGGGCACCCACAGTGGCACCTGCATTGAAGATGGATGTGGCGTAAGCACGGTCCTTCTTGGGGAAATACTCCGCAGTGACCTTAATGGCTGCCGGGAAGTTGCCGGCCTCACCCACACCAAGGATGATGCGAGCGGCGATAAAGTAATACACACTCGTCATGGCGATGGTTGAAGCCAATGTGCCTGTAGCCGAGACCATACTTGTGGCACTACCCAAACCGATGCTATGTTCGGTAGCCCAGCCACAGAGTGCATGTAAGCAGGCGCCCATCGACCACACGAAAATCGACCACAGGTAACCCTTGCGTGTACCCATCCAGTCGATAAATCGTCCGGCAAACAAGTTTGCTATTGCATACACTATCGAGAACACGGCCGTGATGTAGCCATAGTTGGTGTCGGACCAGTGGAACTCGGGGGCAATAAAGTCCTTCCATGTCAGCGACAGCACCTGACGATCCATGTAGTTGACTGTTGTGGCGAAAAACAGCAGTGCGCAAATCACCCAGCGAAAATTGGTCATCTTCGCGTTTTCGTTTGATATACCTTTTCTATTCATGGTAATATTACCGGTTACTAAAATTTGAAATACTCTTTTGCATTGCCGTAGCACACCTTAGCCACGATTTCACGACCGATGAAGTCGAGTTCGGAAGCGGGGAGCAAACCTTGCTCAATGTCGTTGCCGATAAGGTTGCAGAGTGTGCGACGGAAATATTCGTGACGCGGATAGGAGAGGAACGAACGCGAATCGGTCAACATGCCCACAAAACGGCTGATCAGGCCGAGGTTAGAGAGCGCTGTCATCTGTCGTTCCATGCCGTCCTTCTGGTCGAGGAACCACCATCCGGAGCCGAACTGGATTTTCCCGGCGCCATAGCGACCATCCTGGAAATTACCGATCATGGTAGCCACCATTTCGTTGTCGCGGGGGTTAAGGTTATATATGATGGTTTTGCCAAGCTTGTCGCGTGAGGCCAGTTTGTCGAAGTATTTTGCCATTGACTGAGCCACGGTGAAGTCGCCGATAGAGTCGAAACCGGTGTCGGGACCAATGGCGGCCATCATGCGCGAGTTGTTGTTGCGAATCACGCCGTAGTGGAACTGTTGTGTCCACCCGGCATCGTGGTCCATAACGGCAAACTCAATGAGCATGGCGGTTTTGAATTTCGCAGTCTCGGCATTGGTGAGAGCCTCACCGCCATAAACTTTGGTAAAGATAGCATCAATCTCGGCGTCGGTGTAATCCTCGGCGTAAAACTCACCGATACCATGGTCGGAGAGTCGGCACCCTACGGTAGCGAAATAGTCGTGACGCACCTTCAAGGCTGCAATCAGGTCACCAAACGAACGGATTGCAACGCCCGACACCTCGGCGAGTTTGTCGATATACGCCTTGAAAGCAGCCGGATTTTCCACGGCCATAGCCTTATCGGGACGCCATGTGGGGAGCATCTTCACCTTGAAGCCCTCATTCTTGACCTTGAAATGATGTTCCAGAGAGTCGATAGGGTCGTCGGTGGTGCACACCACTTCAACGTTATAGTGCAACATCAGTCCGCGAGCGGTGCGATCAGGTTGCTGCAACATGGCGCTGCAGTGGTCATAAATTTCGCGAGCCGTTGAGGGGTTCAGCAGTTTCTCAACACCGAAGGCGGTTTTCAGTTCGAGGTGAGTCCAGTGATACAGCGGATTTCGCATGGTGTAAGGCACAGTCTCGGCCCATTTCTCAAACTTCTCCCAATCGGTGGTATCGGTGCCGGTTATATAGCGTTCGTCAACACCGTTTGTGCGCATGGCACGCCACTTGTAGTGGTCGCCTTCGAGCCAAATTTTCGAGAGATTTTCAAAACGGTGGTCCGAAGCCACATACTCCGGATTCAGGTGACAATGATAGTCAATAATCGGTAGACCCTCGGCATAGTCATGGTATAGACGTTCTGCCGTTGCTGTTTGCAACAGGAAGTTCCTGTCGTTAAAATTCTTCATCTTATATGTTTTTGTGTTTTCTTGCCAATGTAGTTTCCCCGCGAAACCTGCCACCACCCCATTTGCATTGTAAAATTACGCACTTCCGCAATTCTCCGCAACCCCTTTCACATTTATTCAACAAAGATGCTCCAAATTCTCACCGTTTCCAAGCTCAAATCGCAAAACAATTTAAGTCGATAAACACTCAATACCATCACACGTGAAGGCTGTCGGATAAAAAAGAAAAGCGTGTGCAAAGGCTCTCCCTCGCACACGCTTTAAAACGCGCCTATCACATAACTCTATCAACATCTCTACCTCACGGCACAAACATCAATAATCGTCCAATCTTCATCACACTATACATTGTGATAGGCGCGCGACGTTCAAATTTACTCCAATTAATCAATCATCTAATTATATGCTATACTACTAATCAATTTAAGGTCAAAAGTTAGGGTCGACCTCCGCCACCGCCGAAGCCACCACCATTACCACCGCCGCCGTTGCCACCGTTACCACTTACGTTAGTAACGCCGCCGGTTGCGCTGAATGTGGTTGCTTGAGTGCCGGGGGTGTAAGATCCGTTGGTGGTCAGTTCGTTGAAGGTTTCGCCTCCGGTAACCGTACCACCGGTGTAAATTTTATAGCTTGAGCCCGAAACAAAATCGGGTGAAGTTATAATCATCGCCATTGAGCTGTTGCTTGTGGGATTCTTGAATGAAAGCACATGATTGCCGTCAGAGTCGGTGATGGTCAGTGTGCCTTTATTTGAGAGCGAAGCATTGTAAACAATGGTGCTCTGTTTGCACTTCGACGAGGTGGGGGTTGAGTTGCTACCACCCGCACCGATAACCGTACCGCCTGTGATGGTGAATGTGTTTTGGTCGCAATCGAGACCACCTTCGGGAGATGAAGCACCGACGGCCACTACAACACCACCTGTGATAGTCATTGTGCCGTTAGAGTCGATAGCGTCGTTGCCCGATGCGATGCAGTGCACATAACCGCCGTTGATAACAACGGAATTAGATGCGTTTATGCAGTCGTCAACGGTGCTGATGTCGATGCTACCACCGTTGATGGTCAAAGTGTCTTTACTTTCCAAACCTTCACCGCCATCCTGAGTTGATTTCAGGGTGAATGTGCCGTTGTAGATGTTCATATTGCCGGCCGACTTAATAACCTTCGGGTTAGCATAGTCGGTGTTGTTACCCCAGTTCCAACCCCAGCTTGCCGAAGAACTGCTTTCAACAAACTTGGCACCTGTTGTGGTGGCTGTGATTGTGGGACTGTTGGTTTCGTCGCCGAAATTGGCCACACCGTCAACTTTGATACACTTACCGGCAGTACCGCTCGACGAGAGGTTGAACACGCCGTTGAGGAGGTTCAGGTCGCCATCGATGGTGATGCAAGTCGATGAGTAAGAATCGGCTTGGTTGTTGGCATCCATATAGGTGTTACCGTTACCCGAAGTTGCGATTGTTACATCGCCGCCCGAGAAGGTTGCATCGCCGTCGACCGAGATACCTTTACCGGCCTCACCCTTTGCGGTGATGTTAACCGAACCGCCCGACATGGTGAAGTCGCCGTCGGTTTTGATGGCAGCGCAGTAGGAGGGGTCTCCGTCGGTAACAACCACATTACCTGAAGTGGTTGCCGTGATGCTACCACCGCTGAGTGTCATCGACTGTTTGGTTTTGAAGCCTTTGGTTTGGTCGCCGGTAAGGTTCAACACCACTTCACCACCGCTCATTGCAATGATGCTGTCACATTTGATACCTTTTGTATCGGCTGTAGCAACTTCGATGTCAAGTTTACCACCTTTAATCTTGATGTAACCGGCATCAGCGTCGATACCGTCGCCCGAAGTGGAACGTGTGGTGAGCGAACCGTCCTTAATCTGGAAGTACTCGTTCACGTGTACACCGTCGGATGCAGCCGACAGCACATTCACATTACCGCCTTCCATCTCGATGTAGTCGTCGGAAACAATGGCGTGTTTCTTCTTGGCGGTAACATTCAACTGACCGGCACCGGTGAATATGATTTGACCCTCGCTAAACAAGGTTCCCTTTTCATCTTCACCGTCGGGAGTTGAATTATACTTCTTGCTATCGGTGAGGTTCGACACGGTACCATCCACAAGGTTAAGAGTGGTTTTCTTGCCTGTTTGGATGTTGATGGCAGCACCGTCGGTGTTTGTAATATCAACACCGGCGAGCTCCAACACGATTTTCTTGTCGGAATAGATTTTGAATGAGCCATCGGTGGTGGCACCCGACAAGCGGTAAGTCACCTCATCGGCGGCTGTTGAGTGAACCTCAACATGAGCACCCGAAACGGTCACATCGACATCTTGGAAGCCGCGCGGATTTTTCACCGTGGCCTCCTTGCCGTTGTAAATCACTTCGATGGCGCCGTCGGTGGTGCCGGGCACGGCGTTAGTCAACTCCTCGCGAGGAATTTCATAACGGCCGTTGGTAAGCGTGGTGACTACAATATTATTATTTTCAATACAAATGCTGTCAGTATCTTCAAAGGTCAGGCCGAGCGATGTGCCGTCGGTGCGGTTGAACCAAATCAAATTTGATGCATAAATGCCCCATGCAGTGAGCACGGCTGTTGCTATAATCGCTTTCTTCATTTCACAACAAATTTAATGTTCGACTCTCCTGACACAGCCACATAAACACCGGGAAGCAGGCTTGCAACATTCAAGTCGCTACCCGAAGTGTGGCTCACTGTTTTGCCGTCAACATCGTAGACGGTGATTCCCTCAACGGCACTCTGCAATGTGTTGCCGGTGATTGCAAGGCCCTGCTTGGCAGCCGCTACGGCCGACAAACCGGTTTCTGATTCTTTGACGCGGATTGAAACGAATGAATCGGCACCAAAAGTAAGGTTTTCTCCGCCCACAGTGGTCAAAACGATACCGCCTTCGGTCGGGAAAGTTATCTCGGCAACCTGTGAACATTCCACAGCATAGTCGCCTGAGGTTTGGCGCACAACAATTTGGTCGCCGGCCCATGCCGTCGACAATGCCGTTGTAGCCAATAATGTCATCAATATTTTCTTCATATCTCTATCTTCGATAGCATTTCTCGAGGAGAAACCTCTCCCCATACAGTTGTAAAGAACGTTGTTAAATCAAAAAGTAAAAACCGTGTTGCTCTTTTTTCAAAAAAAGTTTCAACGGCCAGCATCATCACATCCTCAAAAAAAACATCGAGGGGCACAAAAGCATATGCTTTCGTACCCCTCGAGAATATATTTTCAATCAAATGTCGATGACTACTGACCCAAATAGGTCTTCAGCAAACGTGATTTTTGACCTTTCAAACGGCGTATCGCCTTCTCTTTAATCTGGCGCACGCGCTCACGTGTGAGGTCGAATTTGGCGCCGATTTCCTCCAAGGTCATCTCTTGACATCCGATGCCGAAGAACATTTTCAGGATTTCGCGTTCACGCTCGTGCAACTGATGTAACGCACGGTCAACCTCTTTCGAGAGCGACTCTTGTGTCAAAGTTGCATCGGCCATAGGCGAATCATCGTTGGTCAACACGTCGAGCAGAGAGTTATCCTCACCCTCCACAAACGGTGCATCAACCGAAATGTGACGGCCTGACACCTTCAAAGTGTCGGCAATCTTCTCAACAGGCACATCCAAAGTTTGCGCAAGTTCCTCGGGCGACGGACGACGCTCGTTCTCCTGCTCAAATTTCGACAACGCCTTTGAGATTTTGTTAAGTGAGCCCACCTGGTTGAGAGGCAAGCGTACTATGCGCGATTGTTCGGCCAAAGCCTGAAGAATCGATTGGCGAATCCACCAAACCGCATAGGAAATGAATTTGAAACCGCGGGTTTCGTCGAACTTCTGCGCTGCTTTAATCAAGCCGAGGTTGCCTTCGTTAATCAAGTCGGGAAGGCTCAAACCCTGATTCTGATACTGTTTTGCGACGGAAACCACAAAGCGAAGGTTAGCGCGGGTGAGCTTTTCCAAAGCCACCTGGTCACCTTCTCTAATGCGTTGTGCAAGCTCTACCTCCTGCTCTACAGTAATCAAATCTTCGCGACCGATCTCCTGCAAGTATTTGTCGAGCGATGCGCTTTCGCGGTTAGTAATAGATTTTGAAATCTTTAATTGTCTCATTTTTTGAAGCGTAGTTATCTTATGAGAATAGCCATAGCTATCAAGGTGCAAAAGTACACATATTTTTCCAAACCGCCAACCCCGAGCAGCGTTAACCCCCGTTAAAAATTCCGTAATCAGCCACAATCCGTGCTATTCCCCTCAAACACAACGGTGGCGAATTGAAAAGTTTTATGTAACTTTGCGCCTCAAACGCATTTTTTAGAAACATAACAGAAACTTCTACGCTAAACGGTAAAGACGCGTATTATGCCAAACATATCACAGCGAGGCGAGAATATGCCCGCATCACCAATACGTAAGCTCGTGCCATTGGCTAACGCTGCGAAAGCGCGTGGCATTAAAGTTTACCACCTCAACATCGGTCAGCCCGACATCCCCACTCCGCAAGTGGGCCTCGATGCGCTGAAACATATCGACCGCACCACATTGGAATACAGTCCGTCGGAAGGATTGCTGTCGTTGCGCAAAAAATTGTGCGACTACTACCACCGCTTTAATATTAATGTAGATGTAGATGATATCATCGTCACCTCGGGCGGTTCGGAAGCGGTGTTGTTTGCCTTTATGGCCACGCTCGACCCGGGCGATGAAATCATCGTGCCGGAGCCTGCCTATGCCAACTACATGGCCTTCGCCATCTCGGCCGGTGCCAAAATCGTTACCATACCTTCGACCATCGACAAAGGCTTTGCCCTCCCAGATGTGGAGAAGTTCGAGGAGCTCATCACCCCACGCACAAAGGGCATCCTTATCTGCAACCCCAACAACCCGACAGGCTACCTCTACACCCGTCGCGAAATGGAGTCGCTGCGCGACTTGGTGAAAAAGCACGACCTATTCCTTTACTCCGACGAAGTGTATCGCGAATACTGCTACACCGGTGCCCCCTACATCTCGGCCTTCCACCTCGAAGGAATTGAGAATCAAGTGGTACTCATCGACTCCGTGTCGAAGCGTTACAGCGAATGTGGCATCCGCGTAGGCGCCATAATCACCAAACACAAAGACCTCAAACGCAACGTCATCAAATTCTGTCAAGCCCGTTTAAGTCCGCCCTTGTTGGGACAGATTGTGGCTGAGGCATCAATCGATGCCCCCGACGACTATATGCTGATGACCTACAACGAGTACGTTGAACGACGCAACTTCCTCGTCGATGGCATCAACCGCATCCCCGGATGCTACTCACCCATCCCAATGGGTGCCTTCTACACCGTGGTAAGTCTGCCGGTCGACGATGCCGACAAGTTCTGCCAATGGTGTTTGAGCGACTTTAACTACGAGGGTGAAACCGTGTTTATGGCCCCCGCTTCAGGCTTCTACACCAACCCCGACCTTGGTCGTAACCAAGTGCGCATGGCCTATGTGATTTCAAAAGCCGACCTCGCTCGCGCCCTCACCGTGTTGGCCCGCGCCCTCGAAGCCTACCCCGGCCGCACCATCTAACCGCCACCGACAAAGGTTACACCAATAACCAAGGCCCAAAGGCTAAATCATAAGCCAAGAGGCTAAATCATAAGCCAACACCCAACAAACCACATATTCCCGGAAACAGCTCTCAACCGAGCCGCTTCCGGGGTTTATTTTCCGCACAGCCAAAGAGTTAAATTTCATTAAATCTATCCGTTTTCTCTATGCTTTCCCAAGTTTTTTTTTTAATATTGCGTCCACATACCTAATAACGCATATACCACTATGAAACTACGAAATCTTGCATCGGCTATACTATTGGTTCTGTGCACCATGACAGCCTCACAGCCCGGTTCCGCCACGGAACAAAAAGTAACAATTGACGGCATACAATATACCCTCTGGGCTTCACCCGATACCGTGCTTTACTTAGCCGACGTGAACAAAGTAACGCAAGAGTGTATTGACAATGCCATTGCAAATAACGGGCAATTAACAATTCCGGCGACGGTGACATACAACGATACAGTTTACACCGTTGAGACCATGGAATGGTGTTTAAACAACGCGTCCGGAATTAAAACCGTTACCCTCCCATCAACAATTAAGTACCTTGATAATGTGCTCAATAATTGTGATGATTTGGAACATATCGAACTTAACGAAGGTCTGGAATGGATAGATGCCTCAATTAGCTACAATCCGAAACTCTCCGAACTCACACTACCACAAACGCTTGAGGTCATCTATGAGGAATGTTTGAACAGCCTGCCCATTTCAGAAATAGTTTTTCCGGAGGTTGAACATATCGGAGCATACTCTTGTTGCGGCCTCACCAACATAACACGACTCGTATTTCCGAAGTCGGGATCCATTCGCACAGGATTCTCCAATCTACCTAACCTTCAAGAGATTGTAATGCCTCAAGGCGATTACTATGTATCACCAACTGCATTTCTCCATTGCCCCAATGTAAAACGAATATTTTTTAGTACAGACACACCGCTATCGGTAGGCGAGTCAGAGATGTGCGACCGATTTCACTATGGTGATGGGATGTTTGGCGACACACAAGAATACATCAACAAAACCACATGCGTGCTCTACGTGCCTATCGGTGCCGGAGATACCTATCGCAACGACCAATACTGGGGCCTATTTGAGCATATCGAGGAGTATGACCCGGCAAGCCTCACCACACCAACGGCACAGGTAGTGCCTTACGAACTTCTATCGGGAGCTATCAGAGTGAACACCACCGAACCTTTTGCCATTTTCACCTCCGATGGTCGCATGGTTGCCAATCGAATCAAGGCTACAACGCTGAGAACCACCGGCCAAGCCGATGCAACCACCGAAATTGCATTGCCTCATGGCATCTACATCCTCAAAACCGGCACTACTGCCACCAAATTCACCCTGTAATCGAGTTTGCCCTACAAACCGCTTGCCCTCAGAATAGATTCATTACATGGTGATCCAGAATAGTCATTACATGGTGATCCAGAATAGGTTCATTACATGGTAATGCACAATAAATTCACTACATGGTGATAATGTAATCGCTACATATCAAGAGAAACAAGAGACAGCATCAGAATAGCATTGTTCCGAGACTGTCTCTTGTTTTTATAATTATGTGCAAGTCGGAGTGGCGGGATACATCACCACTCATGTGCATTTTGCGGCTTTTTATTTCGAACTTTTCTCAACGAGCCAGTGGTCAATGTTGCGGGTCTTAGATGAAAAGTTTACACCGACTTTAATCAGTGTACGGTTGTCACATTCAAATGGTAAAGCATATTGTTTGTCGTTAATCTGTGCAAGAGCCTCTTCCGCGGTACCATTGAATTTGAATTCCAGCACATAGGTGTAGTTCGAAGTCTGCAACATCAAGTCTATGCTACCTTCCGATGTGTGATACTCCGCCTTCACGTAGAATCCCATCAGCTTGCTCACAATAAAGATAACATTCTGATAATGGTTCTCGAGCTCTTTTACCAGTTCGTACGGTGTATCAGCAAAAAGAGACGATAAGCGTTTAAGAAAGTCGTCGACCTTACCGCCCTCAACATCCTGCACGAATTTTCTGACATGAAAAGTAGTTTCCGATTCCGTTGCCGAGGAGTAGTAAGGGAGCAAGAATTTCATAAAGCCCTCTTCCACTTCAACATTAGGGAATCCCAATGTGTAGCTTCTAAAGCGTGGATCATAATCCTTTATAGTCAGATAGCCGCTCTGATAAATAATCGGAATTGGGTCCTTTGACTGAGTGTCAGTACTTCTTAACGATTCACCATCGGTCTCGGCTGTAGTTAGCTTTTCCAAGTGGAAATGGTGCTTTTTCAGCAGAGATACCAGATATGATGGAGTGCCTGACTCAAACCAATAGTTACGAAACCTATTTACAGAAAAAGTATTTAACAAGCTATACGGATTATATATGCCAACGGTATTTTCACAAAAGTGATAGCCATCGTATCTTAGGCGCAACTCGTCTCTGGCTTTTTGGTAGGTGCAACCGATTTCCGTAGCCAAACGCTGCACATAAGGAGCACACACTGTATCAATCTCCTCATCAGTGATGCCACAGATGGCGACATATTGTTTATCCATTGATATGTCGCTAATATTATTTAGGTCACTGAAGATGCTCACCTTGCTGAATTTCGTTACACCGGTAAGGAACGCGAAGCGGATATACTGATCCAAGGTTTTGAGAACACCATAAAATTCTTTCAGAGTGTTCCTACGCTGTTCTTGAAGGTCTTCATTATCTATCTCCTCGAGAATCGGCTTATCGTATTCGTCGACAAGAATCACAACTTGTCGACCTGTTTGTTCATAAGCGCGCTTTATAACGCCTCTAAATCGCGTGCCGAATGTATCCTCTGAGGCTTCAGTGCCATACAGTTTCTCCCATTCACAAAGCGTGACGTTGAGAATTGAATCCAACCCGGTGGGATTACCCCGTTTCACGATATTCAAGTCGAGATGCAGCACCGGATACTTAAGCCAATCTTTTTCGAGTTTTGCGATTGCCAAGCCCTCAAGCAGCTCCTTTCGACCTTCGAAATAGGCATGGAGTGTAGATATTAGCAGGCTCTTACCGAAACGGCGCGGGCGCGACAGAAAGGAATATTTACTTGTTGAAGTCAGTTGATAAACATACGCAGTTTTATCTACGTATAGGAAGTTCTTCTTACGTATATCCTCAAAGCTCTGTAGCCCTATCGGCAGATTCTTCAGTGCTTCCATCTTACTTCATTGAATTATTTAATATCCTTAAATTCAGATTTATTAAAAGCCTCATGCAAAGATGATAAAACTTTTTTATACTTCAAAATTTATGTGTGAATATCATGCGCAAAATAATTACCTCGCGCATACCCATCGTCAAACGTAATTATTCAATACGGATGTCTCATTCCCCCTACAAACTTCTATTTGGACCACTGTTCACACAGGTCGGTGATGTCCTCTTTCACCCGAATTGGGGTGGCGGAGGAGCAAAAAAAATAGCGGACACCAATAAGGGTTCGCTATGAAATGAATGAAACGTGACCGTTCGCAGAATGGCTGCACACGTGCAACCAACTATTACCTGCAATGGGTAAACAGCTACCTATAAAAGATAAACATCTACCAACAAGGGGTAAACAGCTACCTATAAGAGGTAAACATCCACCTGCAAGAGGTAAACATCTGTTGCTTACAGAAGAGCGAACAACAAATCCTTGTCGTCGGCGGGATTTTCCTTTACAGAAACTTTGCCCTCACGAGCGAGCCAACCGATAGCGGCGTAGATTTCTTTGTCTTTGAGTTTGCTGACTTTTTTAAGCTGTTTCAAACCTAGTTCATTACCTTCATGGAGGGCATTCCATACGAGACCTGCCCATGATCCAATTACTTCTGAATTCATTTTTCCGATATTTAAATTGTTAGACTATTATAGCAATAACCTTTGTATTATTCAGTTTGTTCACGCTGCAAAAATATGAAAAAATCTTATAATACGCACTATTTTTGTGTCGAATTTTATTCAA
>CAZDIC010000006.1:0-22006 GCA_964505395.1 uncultured Alistipes sp.
TTGAAATTATAAATGCCAAAAACAACGATATCACTCGCGAGAATGCAAACATGAATACCGACTCTCCCGCCGGCATGATGATGAAATTCGCATCGGAAACCACTAAGCCGTTTGTCGACGACTATCTGTTGACCCCCGAAGCTCGCGATGCCGTTCGCCACGGCTACCTGCACATCCACGATAAAGACTACTACCCCACAAAGAGCCTGACCTGTGTGCAGCACCCGCTCAACAACATTCTACAACATGGATTTGTTGCCGGTCACGGTGAATCACGTCCGGCAAAACGCATTGAGACCGCCAGCGTTATCGCTTGTATCTCACTTGAAACCGCGCAAAACGAAATGCACGGTGGTCAAGCAATCCCGGCGTTCGATTTCTATCTCGCACCGTTCGTGCGCTCCTCATATATTGAGGAACTCAAAAAAGCCGAGTCACTTACAGGCGAAGACCTCAGCGACGCATACCATGCACCGGTGACCGATTTTCTCAAGAAACCCCTCGACGGGTTAAAGGGGAAAGAACGTTCCATTCAACACGCCATCAACTGCACTGTCAGCCGCGTGCACCAATCAATGGAAGCGTTCATCCACAACATGAACACCATCCACTCTCGCGGTGGTAACCAGGTGGTGTTCAGCTCCATCAACTACGGCACCGACACGTCAGCTGAAGGACGTTGCGTTATTCGCGAGTTGCTCAAATCGACCTACGAAGGCGTTGGCAATGGAGCCACAGCAATTTTCCCCATCCAAATTTGGAAAAAGAAGAACGGTGTGAACTACAAACCGGGCGACCCCAACTACGATTTGTATCAACAAGCTTGCAAAGTAACAGCTCGTCGCTTCTTCCCCAACTTCGTGAACCTCGATGCAACATTTAACCAACACGAATCATGGCGTGCCGACGACCCCGAACGCTACATGTATGAGGTTGCAACCATGGGATGCCGCACTCGCGTGTTTGAGAACCGCTATGGCGCCAAGACCTCAATCGGTCGCGGAAACATCAGTTTCTCAACCATCAACATTGTGCGCATTGCCATTGAATGTATGTCGATTCAAGACAAGGAGGAACGCATCGAACGCTTCTTCAACAAATTGGATGAGATGCTTGAAATAACCGCGCGTCAGCTTTGCGACCGTTACGAATTCCAAAAAACTGCATTCGTAAAGCAATTCCCGCTGTTGATGTCGCGATTGTGGATTGGTGCCGACAAGTTGGAATCGACCGACACCATCGAAAGCGTCATTAACCAGGGCACACTCGGCATCGGCTTCATCGGTTTGGCCGAATGTTTGATTGCACTTGTTGGCAAGCACCACGGTGAAAGCGACGAGGCACAACAGCTCGGATTGAAGATTGTGTCGCACATGCGCTCACGCGCCAACGAGTTCTCGGAAAGATACCAGCACAACTTCTCGGTGTTGGCAACACCTGCCGAAGGTTTGTCGGGTAAATTCACAGCGAAGGACCGCAAATCGTTTGGCGAGATTCCCGGTGTAACCGATAAAATCTACTACACCAACTCAAACCATGTGCCGGTTTACTACAAGTGCTCACCACGCCACAAAGCCAAAATCGAAGGACCTTACCACGAACTCACTCGCGGTGGTCACATCTTCTATGTCGAAATTGACGGTGATGCCACTCACAACCCGCAAGCCATTGCCGACATCGTTGACCTCATGGATGCCAACAACATCGGTTATTGCTCGGTTAACCACAACCGTAACCGTTGCATGAAGTGTGGATACGAAGACGCACAGGAAGGCTTGGAAGTTTGCCCGAAATGCGGTAGTCACGACATCGACAAGCTACAACGCATAACCGGCTATTTGGTAGGTACTACCGACCGTTGGAACTCGGCAAAATTGGCTGAACTATCTGACCGCGTTGTCCACAAATAACGTCACGCACACACATTCACGCAGCAAACAGATTTACACAATGAACAATACAACCCTTAGGGTTCTTGATATAGTTCCGGGCACGTCGGTCGACGGCCCGGGACTTCGCACATCTATCTACTTTGCCGGATGCTGTCACCAATGCGAAGGGTGCCACAATCCGCAATCGTGGGATTTTGCCGGCGGACACGCTATGACCGTCAACGAAATCATTGACGTTGTGGAGGAGAACGGCTTCAACGTCACATTCTCGGGCGGCGACCCGATATATCAGGCTGAAGCACTACTACAATTGGCTAAAGAGCTCAAAAAGCGTGGCTACAACATCTGGTGCTACACCGGATTCCTGTTTGAAGAGCTACTCCAAAGGCCTCACTGCCCTGAGCTGTTGGATTACATCGACGTTGTGGTTGACGGCCCGTTTCAGTTGCCACTACGCGATATTTCCCTTCGATTTAAAGGTTCATCCAACCAGCGACTCATCAACGTGTCGCAATCTCGCAATGGCATCATCACACCATGGAACGACACATTCGTGTAATACTCCTTTTGTAATACACCAATAAGTTACACACGAGAACCGACCACGACACTTTCAACAGCCAATTTAACACCTTAAAACAAAAAATTGGTCAACAAAGTTTATTATTCTAAAAAATATCACTACATTTGCCCAAACAAACCTAAATCAAACTTTCAATAATACCCCAAAAGCCTCTCAATCGTTGCTATGCGAAGATAACATCACATTATCTTGCCACCATGTAAGCACAATTCCCAGGCATTTGCTCTCCATATTGCAAAGTAAAACAATGCATAATATTCACTCATAATACTCTAACTGTATGCAAAAACCTACCTTTAAAAGAGCCGCATATGCAACTACATTTGTGGCGTTAGGTTTTATCTCCTTGACCGGATGCGTTGATCACGACTACGACCTAAGCAAGGATATCGACCTCAATGTGACCATTGCAGGCGACTCGATCAGCCTCCCCACAAGTTCCACAGCGGAACTAACGATGGACGATTTGCTGGACCTAAGCGAAAGCAGTTCCATTAAAAAAGCCGAGAAAGGCGAATATGGCCTCAATGAAGGCGACTATGTATTGGTTGAGGAACCAAATCCCACAAAGTCAAATGTCAAGGTCAACAAAGTTGTTATAAACAAAAGCGGATTGACCGGCAGTGCCACAACCGTTGAAATTAACTTCCCGTTGGCATTGACCGGCGGTGTTGTACAGCCTACGAATGATGTCAAGACAACCATCAATCTTAAAGATGACAACGTTGACCAACAGCTATTAACCGCCTCGGAGGCCAACTGTGATGTAAAAATAAATGTTCACGTCACATATACCTCAAGCGACTATAATGGTGCTGCCAAAATCAAAGCCGGCACGCGAGCAACATTTCCAAGCAATTGGACTCTTGCTGTTCTGGACAGGGATACGCAAAAGCTCATCGAAACCGTTGGCAACAATCAAATACAGTTCAAGAAGGATGTAGAATTCCTTGGCGGCTCAGATTCAGGCAAAGGATTTAACCTTATTATTGATGTCGTTAAGCTCAAACTTGGGAATACACAGGGAGCCGGGTTATATCAACCGGGGCACTTTGATCTGAATGCCGACATAGTGTTCAACGGTGAAATGGAAATCAATAATCAAACATCTAACCCGGGCCAATTTGCCAATGTTAAGCTTTCCACAACAACCGAGGTAACATCTGCCACTTTAAACTCTATCAAAGGCACCGTGAATCCGAGCATCAATGTTGACCCGACCTCAGTTACAATCAGCAACATACCCGACTTTCTCTCAAATCAAGACAACACCCTCGGTTTGAAAAATCCGCAGATATATTTGACCGTAAACAACTCATCTCCGGTTAAAGCATCAATCAGCGCAAAATTAACGGCTATCTATCCTGCAAGCTCAAACAAATCGGCAAAAACAATTGAAATTGGCGACGCATACGGCAAGACTCGCATTACAATCAATGGCGATGGCACTACTAATATATGCTTGAGTCAAACAGGTACGGCTACAACCAACGGCTACTCCACAATTATGGTCGAGGGATTAAGTGACTTACTCACAACCATACCGGAGCGCATTGAAATCAGCGACATCCAAGTGGAGCCCGACACCCAAAAGGAAGTCACAATCATGCTTGATCATACCTACGAATTTGAGACAGCCTACAAAGCTGTTGTGCCGTTCCAATTTACCAATGCTATGAAGCTCCACTACACAACAGAAACCGACCGATGGCAGACTGATTTTAGTGGCTACAACTTCAAAGAAATCCACGTTTCTATGGATGTTGACAATCAAACCCCATTTGGGCTGACACCAAACATCATTGCCATTGGTAAAGACGGTAACGAGATGTCCACACTCACTTGCACGTTCCAAGAAGGGCACACATCTGTAGCGCCCAACGGCACATCAACAATCGTTGGCATTATAAAATCAACCGGGACAAGTCTTGACGGCCTTACAAGCATCAAGATTGACCTTACAGCCAATAGCGATGGCGACAAAACGCTCAATGCCAATCAAACCGTGCAACTCACCAACATTAACGTGTCGGTTCATGGCGGAGTAACTGTTGATCTCGACAAGATATAACCCCATGTCAAACTATTCACAGAACTAAGTAATGAAATCAATAAAAAAATATATACTCGTCGGCGCAATGCTTGCCGGCACCTTGATGGCTGAAGCCCAAGAAGCCAACCGCTCGGGATACTTCCTTGATGGCTACATCTATCGCCACGAACTGAACCCGGCATTTGCTCCGGAACGAAACTTCATCGCCATCCCCGGTATTGGTGACATCAGCGCCGGTGTAATGTCAAATATGGGTGTAAACACCTTTCTATACAAACAAGACAACGGCCAACTGACCACATTCCTCAATCAGAGTGTTAACGCCAACGACTTTTTGGGCAAACTCAGCAACATCAACAAAACCACCTTTAACTTTGGTGTTCCGATTATTGCATTCGGCACCCGAGGATTTGGCGGTTATAACACATTCTCTTTCGGTGTGCATGCTGATGGCGGAGTAAGCCTGCCTAAGGACCTGTTTACATTCATGAAAGTTGGGCAGACCGGTGCTGACACACAATATAGCATGAAAGACATTCGTGTGAAAGCAAGCGCCTATGCAGAAATCGCATTGGGACACCAGCACAAAATCAACAAAGAGTTGAGCATCGGTGCCAAAGTAAAATTTCTCCTTGGATTAGGCTACTTTGACGCAAATGTCAAGCAATTAGATGTTACACTTGGTCATAACAAGTGGGCGGTAGAGGCGCAAGGCGAGATGAGCGTGAGCGCAAAAGGTTTAAACATACCCACAAATGCCGAATCAGGCAAAGAGTTAGACAATCCATCAAAGCAGAATCAACTTGACTATGATGGAATTGACTACAGTCTATCCGACATCGGCCTTGCCGGATTTGGTGTGGCATTTGACTTAGGTGCAACCTACGACATGAGCCGATTTGTTGATGGCCTGACATTATCCGCATCGTTGCTCGACCTCGGTGGCATCAAGTGGAAAAACACCATCACTGCAACTACACCCCAAACCTCATGGAGCTTTGACGGCTTCAAAAACATCGCGTTGAACGACAATCAAGAGGCAAAGGGTAACCAATCGCTTGACGATCAACTTGATGACATGTGGGATGACTTGGAAGATTGCATTAACTTCGAGAAGGAAGGTTCAACCGGTACCCGCAAAACATCACTCGCTGCCACCTTTGAATTAGGCGCTGAGTATAAGATGCCGTTCTACAAACGGCTGACCGGAGGTTTTCTCTTCACCCAACGCTTTGCAGGGCAATTCTCATGGACAGAAGGACGCTTCTCAGCCAACATAAAGCCTATTAAATGGTTCGATTTCTCAGTTAACTATGGAGCCTCAACCTATGGCTCTTCATTTGGCTGGATGTTGAATCTGCACCCGGATGGTCTCGACCTATTCATCGGTAGCGACCACCAGATTTTCAAGGTAACACCACAATACGTACCGGTTGGCAAAGCGTCGGCACAAATAACCGTTGGCTTAACAATCGCATTCGGAGCAAGAAAATAATGCGTGGCGAAAGCTATGCAACGCAAGCTATACTCCACCGTATCATTTGTTCAGTAAGCAATAGCGAGTTGACATTACGCCAACTCGCTATTGTGTTTTGTTATATAACCGCATCGAGATTTTCCAAAAATCCGACATTCCAACCGGCTTTTCACCGACGTCAAATCCCGGCCGGGAAAGAGTTGGACGAAATTACTTAAATTTTTTGTTGAGCCATCGCATGATTTTCTCCTTGGGGCTAAGGTGCCAACTGTGAGCACACAGATGGATTGCACGCGAAGCATCGGTGACTTCATGCTTGTTACCGGCAAAAATCTCCGAACGATAAATCATGATATCATCGCCCAAGTCCTGATCCATATCTTTGTATAAGAACCCATAACGCTCTGCCACACGTGCATAAATCTGTGGCGAAAGCAACGTGTTGCCGGGGCAGTCGGGATTAAACTCAAAATGATTTTCCTTATACCAATCAAGCACATCTTTCACAAAACGGCTGTGAGGTTTTGCGCCCATCACTGCAGCTTGAATCTGTATGCCCGACACATAACCATCGCCAATTCGATGCCCGGAGGCATCAACCAATTTTGCAGAGCCGGTACGCTCCACCTGAATAGGATGATATTCAAGGCTCGAAAAGAATGAGTGGTGCAAGAATTCATCAAAGCTACGCAACACCTTTACATCAGAATCGAGATATATACCACCCTCATTATACAGTGCATACATGCGAATGTAGTCGGCAGCGAATGCCCATCTACGCGCCTTATATGCCTCAAGAACATAAGGGACACTCTCAATATCGAAGTTCTTGGTATTCCACAACTTAATTTCATAGTCGGGCATCACACGGCGCCACGAATCCATGCACTTTCTAATTTTCGCGGGATAAGCATCATTACTCAACCAGCAATAATGCAACACCTTGGGTATATCCGAATTATTCATATTATTTCGATTGGTTTCTATCGGCAAATTTACAACTTAACCGATAAATGCACAAATTCCACACATGATATCCGAAATCTCAACTTGATTTTCAAACCGGATGTCAACATAAACGATTGCAATGAAACGAACAGAGGCGGAATCTCACGACGATTCCACCTCTGATTTATGCGCTTTAGTGCTGATTATCAAATGCAATGCACTTGATAAATGATTAGCGAGTTGCAATCACTTCAATTTCAACAAGCACTTGCTTGGGCAATTCCTTAACGGCAACAGCTGAACGTGCGGGATATGGGGCGGTAAATACCTCGGCATAAACCTCATTCATAGGCACAAAGTTGGCCATGTCGGAAAGAAATACTGTTGTCTTAACAACATTGTCGACTGTCAAGCCTGCCTCAGCCAGAATGGCCTTGACGTTTGCCAACGACTGAGTGGTTTGAGCCTTGATGCCTTCGGGAATCTCACCGGTTGCAGGATTTACGGGAATCTGACCTGAGATAAACACGAATGCACCGGCATCGATAGCTTGACTGTATGGACCGATAGCTGCAGGAGCTTTTTGAGTTGCAATTTGCTGTTTCATAATTTATTATTATTTGGTGTTTACTATAATTTCATCTTTAGATATCTCTACGATTGTCAGCGACGACAGCTTTGTGTCGCCACTTACTTTAACGACCTCTGTGCTGAAGTTGGTCACCGCCTCCGACAGTTTACCAAAACGTTTTGCGAATGTAGGCAGGAAGTTTGATGCGCCATACGAGTCGAGTTTTTCCATTACCATCCCAACAGTAACATCATCGGCTGAAACCGCCGGAATCACGCCACACTCATCATCCGGCGTCGTTACGACAACGTTAAGCAACAAGCCACAGTCAAGTAGCTTTCTTACGGCCTCATTAACCAGCGTTATCGGCAAGTCGTATTTAAGCGCTATTTCGTGTGGCGTCAATATACGTTCGCCCTTCAAGAAGCGCTGCACGGCAACTGTCATCACCGCCAACGTCAACTGTCGCTTGTAGTTGTTGGATATATTCGCCACCTCACTATTGAAGTTAAATTCAAATATGCTCTGAGCTGAGAAGCACAACACCCCACCGGCGAGCGTTATCACCCACACCATCTGCAGCCATAACAGCAATAACGGCACGAACGCAAACGACCCATAGATGGCGTTATACTTAGTGACATATAATTGTCCGGAAAGGAATAGCCATTGCACAATGCAATATCCGGTGCCGGCAACAACACCGGCAAGGAAAGCATTTTTAAAATGCACCTTAGTGTTGGGTATCAACATGTAGCTACCGGCAAAGAAGAGCCATATCAAGACCACAGAGCCGAAATCGAGCAACCATTTAATCACCGGCAACGAAAAACCTTGAGGCAGAATGGTTTTTAGTGTGGTGGTCATAAACATCATGATACCACTTGAGCAAATCATCAGAATCGGCAAAATCAGGAAGATGGCAGTGTAGTCGGTCAACTTACGCAACATTGTTCGTCCGCGCTTAATCTCCCATATTGCATTAAAGGCATTCTCAACCGATGTGATCAACGATATCAATGTCCACAACAAGAACACGATGCCGATGCCGACAAACAACCCTTCGGACGATTGGGCCAAGTAGGAATCAACAAACTCAAACGCCTGCGATAACGCTTCCTGCTGTGCCGGGAAGCTGTTAAACAGTTGAGATTGAATAATATTCTGAAAGCCGAAGCCACGGCCTATGGCAAAAATCAGTGCCAAAGCCGGCACAATTGCCAGCAGCGTTTGATAGGTCAGCGAAGCCGCTCTCAGTTGCAAATCAGCGTTTAAGAACGAGCGAACCGAAAGATTTAAGGTTTTTACAAGGTTCACCGAAAACTTACGACGGTTGTCCTTCCAAACGGAATCCGAAAGGTAGGTCCACCATCGCATCACAACACTAATTATCTTTGCGACAAATGTTTGCGAGGGATTAAATTTAGATTGCTTCATGTTTCAAAGTTACAAATTCTCTTATAAATATCCAAAATCAAATATCGTTGTAAAAAACAATGTTTTTTAATTAGATTCTGTGATGTCAGTTCACTTCTTTTTCGTAAATTTGCCAAATAAGAGAGGTGACCAAATTCGGTCTCCTCATTCCATATTTTTCTGAAACATCACATGAACGATTATAGCTACACAAATAACGACACCGACTACGATCCGGATTTAATATATCCCGATGAGAACGCGCGCAATCGACGCGCTAACAGCGGCAGAACCTCAATGGGGCAACGACAACAACGCGGCTACGAAGATGAATATGAATCGGCCACTCCGCGTCGACGTGCTCCGCAAGATGACAACTATAACACTCGGGAACCGCGTAACAACGACCGTGGCAGAGACGATTGGCGAGGTGGTTACGACGAGCCACGTCAACCGCGCCGTCGCGTAAGGCCCGATGCTCAACAGCCGAGCCAGGCCAGACAACAACGTCAAGCCGAGCCGGAACAGAACTCGCAACAACGCCCGGCTAAAGCGCCAAAGCAGCCGAAGCCACAACGTCAACGCAAACCGATGCGTGAATGGGGCATCGTAAAATTCTTTTGCGATTCGCGCTTTCATGCAGTGGTGGGCGTGGCATTGGTACTCCTATCGGTCTACCTGGTTGTAGCATCCATCTCCTTCATCCGCTCAGGCAATGAGGACCAAAGTTTGATTGCAGCCAAATCGGTGGAACAGATTGTAAATGCCGGCACCGGAGTTGCCAACACCGGTGGGCCGGTAGGGGCAAAAGTCACACAATCAATCATTGTGCAAGGGCTCGGATTGGGGTCACTGGCACTGATTGTGTATCTCGCATTGCTCGGACTGTCGCTGATGGGAATTCACAAGCGCGGTTTCTGGTCGCTCACCTTCAAAACGCTGTTGGTAGCAATCACGGTGTCGATGGTATTGGGCCTTGCCAGCCTTTGGAGTGGCTCAGAGATAATGCTTGGCGGGTACCATGGCCACTATATCAACCAACTGTTAGTGAGCCACACCGACTGGATAGGAGCCCTGTTGGTAAACTTGCTACTCATCGTAGCGCTCTTCTACGTGTACATTAACGACCTACTCACTCTCTATAATCGCTGGAAAGCGATGCGCCGTGCACGTAAGGCCCAGGCCGAGCAGTTGCGCATGGAGCGACAAGAGGATCGCGAGCGTGTGCGCAAAGCAATGGAGGAGGCCGATCGCAGCGATGCCGATGCTGTGACAGCCGAACCGGCTTCGGATGAAACGGACGAACGTGACCCATTGGCAGTTGGATTTGACGAACATCAGGAGCAGCACGACATATACGCCATTGACCAAGATGAGCCGGTTGCCGAAGCCGAATCAGACGAACCGCGCCGTGACAACATTGACCTCGAGGAGTTTGGAGGTGACATTGACGAAGATTACGCCAGCAATGAACAACAACCCACTCAAGCAGCCGAATTGCAGCAACCGACTCGTGTTGAGGCTCAACCTTATATGCCACAGCCCGTACAATCAACGGCCACACTTCAGCCACAGGCAACTGTCCCGGTTCCGACCCCACTCAATCCACCGGTTGCACAACCTCAGTTAACCGACAACAACCAAGCGGCACAGTCGACCGAGGCATTGCACCTTGAAGTAGAAACAAATTCAATAGAGAAAGGGCAAAATGTAAACCCTACGATATATGACCCCACGGCCGAGCTATCGAGATACCGTCGTCCGACGCTCGATCTACTTTTCGACCGTCCGGTCAAAAATAACAGCGTAGACCTCGATGAGCAGGAAGAGAACAAAGATCGCATCATCAAGACCCTTAACGACTATGGCATTGCCATAAGCCACATCCACGCCACTGTAGGCCCAACCGTAACGCTTTACGAGATTATCCCGGCTGAGGGTGTACGCATCGCCAAAATCAAGCGTCTTGAGGATGACATTGCGATGAGTTTGGCCGCCCTTGGCATCCGCATCATCGCGCCTATTCCCGGCAAGGGCACCATCGGTATTGAAGTACCGAACAAGGACCCCCAAACCGTGTCGATACGTTCAATTCTCGGCTCTAAGAAATACCAAGAGTGCAAATATCAACTGCCGATGGCTATGGGTGCAACCATCACCAACGAAGTTTATATTGCAGACTTGTGCAAAATGCCACACTTGCTTGTTGCCGGTGCAACCGGTACCGGTAAATCTGTCGGGTTGAACACCATCATAGCATCACTGCTCTACAAGAAACACCCTGCCGAACTGAAGTTTGTGCTTATCGACCCGAAGATGGTGGAATTCAGCCTTTACAGTGCT
Organism: uncultured Alistipes sp.; assembly: GCA_964505395.1. Classification (GTDB taxonomy): domain Bacteria; phylum Bacteroidota; class Bacteroidia; order Bacteroidales; family Muribaculaceae; genus UBA7173. The sequence goes on from CAZDIC010000006.1 coordinate 11,284, forward strand.
CTGGAACGGCACTTCCTCGCTAAACTACCCGATGAGGAGGAGGCTGTTGTAACATCAATGGATAAGGTGTTGGCAACCCTCAACTCGCTATGTGTGGAGATGGACCAACGCTACATGCTGCTCCGCGATGCCAACGTGCGCTCAGTTATCGAGTACAACGAACGCTTCATCAGCAAGCACCTCAATCCGGATAAAGGACATCGCTACCTGCCTTACATCGTGGTGATAGTGGATGAGTTTGCCGACTTGATTATGACCGCCGGCAAGGATGTGGAGAAACCTATCGCACGTATCGCACAGAAAGCACGTGCCGTGGGCATTCACATGATTATCGCAACTCAGCGTCCTACGACCAATGTCATAACCGGTCTTATCAAGGCCAACTTCCCCGGCCGTATCGCCTTTAGTGTTACCCAGATGGTCGACTCAAAAACCATCCTTGACCGCCCCGGTGCCAACCAGCTTATCGGACGAGGCGATATGCTTTTCTCTATCAACGGTTCGTTGGAACGTGTGCAGTGTGCATTTATCGACACCCCTGAAGTACAAGCTATCTGCGAACATATCAAAAACCAGGTTGGTTATGAACATGCCTACTACCTCCCCGAGCCTCAGATGGACACTGAAGGAGCTGCTACCGGTAGTGGCTCACTCACCGACCGAGATCCACTCTTCGAAGAGGCTGCACAGGCCATTGTTATGTCGGGCGTAGCGTCTACATCATCGCTGCAACGCAGATACTCTATCGGCTTCAACCGTGCCGGCAAAATCATGGATCAACTGGAACGCGCCGGTATTGTAGGTCCGGCACAGGGCGGCAAACCACGCGCCGTGCTGATTGACCAAATACAACTCGGAAGCGTGTTACAATCATTAGAATAATTCAACTCTGCAAAACAACTTAAACGCGTGAAACGTTTTCTTTCTATCATACTAAGCATTTGTGTTGGCCTGATGGCTCTCAATGCAGCCGGCACACGCAAGTCGGCAACAGAAGTAATGAGTCAAGCTGCCGAAACGCTCAAGAAGGCATCTGCCATGGAAGCATCGTTTACAGCAGTGCATGGTGGACAATCGGGCTCCGGCCAGATTATCATTTCCGGCTCCAAATTCAAATTGACCACAAATGCAATGACAACCTGGTTTGACGGCAAGACCCAATGGTCATACTCTCCATCGGCCAAGGAGGTCAACATCTCTGAGCCCACAGCCGAGGAGGTTAGCCAAATCAACCCCTTCAGCATCATCAGTTCGCTGCAAACCAACTTCACACCACGCCGATTAAATTCGGCCGCCGGTGTTGATAAAATTGAACTGACACCCAAGAAGAAAAGGAGCGATTATGCCAAGATTATAATTACATTTAACGCAACAACCCTCTACCCCACCGATATCACAATCACATCGACCGACGGCTCATCCACTGCCATTAAAGTCACCGCGATTAAAAAACTCAAATCGGCATCGGCAAGCACATTCCGTTTCAATGCCAAGCAGTATCCGGGAGTAGAGATGATCGACCTAAGATAACAATTCAACCACACGCAAACATATCAATATATGGCTACAATAGAAACAAAATGCGCTATTATAGGAGGTGGGCCTGCCGGTTACACCGCAGCAATCTACGCCTCACGTGCAAATCTGGCCCCCGTGCTCATTGAAGGAATGCAACCCGGAGGACAGCTCACACAAACAACCGAAGTTGAGAACTTCCCGGGCTATCCGCAGGGCATCAGCGGACCTCAAATGATGGAGGATATCCGCAACCAAGCCTTACGTTTCGGTGCCGACATTCGTTTGGGCTCGGTTACAGCTGTTAACTTCTCAAAACGTCCGTTCACCATTACTCTTGATAACGGCGACCTGATTTCGGCACAAACCGCTATCATCGCCACCGGAGCCAATGCAAAGTATCTCGGGCTGGAAGATGAGCAACGCTATATGGGCTTGGGCGTATCAGCCTGTGCAACCTGCGATGGATTCTTCTACCGCAAACGCACTGTCGCAGTGGTTGGTGGTGGTGACACCGCTTGTGAAGAAGCCTCATACCTCGCATCACTGGCCTCGAAAGTGTATTTGATTGTTCGCAAACCATTCTTACGAGCATCAAAAGTAATGCAGGAACGAGTGCTCACCAACCCCAAAATCGAAGTGTTATTCAACTGTAACACTGTCGGACTGTTTGGTGAAGAATATGTGGAGGGCGCTAAAATTGTAGAAAACAAGGGCACAGACTCAGAACGCCACTTCGACATCGCTATCGACGGATTTTTCCTTGCAATCGGCCACAAGCCTAACACCGACCTGTTTAAGGATGTATTGGAGCTTGACGCAGAAGGCTACATCAAAGTGCAGTCACCCTCAACAGCCACCAACATACCCGGTGTGTTTGCCGCAGGCGACGTAGCTGACCCATTCTACCGTCAAGCAATCAATGCCGCAGCATCAGGCTGCCGTGCAGCCATGGATGCCGATAGATTCATGATTGAGCACTAAGCCACCACCACTCACAGGTGACGCGCTGCGAAAAGAGATACCTTAGCTATACGCAAACGAACAGCTAAAACAGTGCCCTCACAAGGCATTCTAACCACATAGCCCTGAAAGTGCAAATTTTCAGGGCTCTTTTTCTGTGCCAATATTGCCACATCTACAAATTAGCGACAGCAACACAACTGCGACTCACAGCGCCTACAACCGCACTTTTACGTTTTTATTGTTGCCTATTTGTCACACATTTGTCACTGATATGAATTAACATATTTGTTTTTTCGATAAAAAAATCTAACTTCGCAATTAGAAAAACACCGTAAAGGGTTACCATAGCAAACCCTATTCCAGAGTAGGGTATTTACCAGATCAATCAAACGAGTGTTTTTCAGCGATAACTTTTAAACATATATCGCATGAAGAATGGTTATTCAAATATTGACTCTTCGTTCTTTAGAGTCAATTTACCAACCGGTAAGCCTCAAATCGGGGCGCTTCTGGTTGCAGAGCCCTTTCTGCGTGAAGATCACTTCAACCATGCGGTAATTTCTCTGATTGAATATTCTGAAGATCACACTGCCATGGGACTCGTACTTAACAAGCCTACCGGCTACGACATTGGAGAAGCTGTTGACGGCATCAACGACAACATTTCAATCCCGATTTACTGCGGTGGACCGGTGTCGTGCGACAGACTGTTTTACATCCACTCTCTTGGAAATGTGATCCCGGATGCGAAAAAACTTTCTACCGATTTGTTTATTGGGGGGGATTTTGATGCAGTAAAGGAATATATTAACTCCGGGAAACCTACCGAAGGGGTGATTCGGTTCTTCATCGGCTACAGCGGATGGGAAGTTGGGCAACTTGAATCGGAGATTGAGGGCCACGTCTGGGCTGTGGTACCGCAACCTGCCAACGAAGAAATTTTGCACGCCGACGGTGATTCATTTTGGTATCACACCGTCAAAAAAATGGGTGAGAATTACCGCAATTGGCTCACCTATCCGTTAAACCCACAGATGAACTAACACTTCACTCGAACTAATTTCTAACTTTTAACCAACGTAACGAATCGGTTACGTTGGTTTTTCTTTTCAGGGATAAGATATCAAGCCTTTTCAGGGATAGTCAGCGTGAATTTTATTCATTATATTAGTTTAACGATGTAGTGCCAAGTTTCTGCCCAAGCGAGGCATAACTTTGTGATGTAAACTTAAAACGGAGAACTTTTGCTCTCTTCACCCTTAAAACCCTACAATTATGGAAACAGCATTTGTTATCACGCCTCACGTAATCAACACCATCAACGCGCTCCCAACCGAGGAACGCGTAGCAATCACATCAGCTCTTGCAGGTGAAATGATTCTCGGAGCAGATGCAGTGTCGTCGCTCACTCCGGTGCAAGCAATGCTCTACTCAATGATTAAGCAGTATGTGTGTCACGACACAAGCCGCTTTAACAGTCTCACATCACATAGCGCATAATGTGATATTTTGCTTTGCATTCAATAGTGGGAAAGCGATTTAGCGTAACGCATTTCTAAAAGCAGCAGCGCCCCATTTCCAGGCGCTCGGCACATCATCAATCGGGTAAACCATGAAGTTTCGCTGAGTGGCCGATGGCGGAACAGTGTAGACGAGGTGATACATACAGGTATCCACGTAAGCGACTCCTTGACTGTCGCGTTTCAAACGAACTTCAGCCATTGCACCGCCACGAGTGTCACAAGTCTTCATGTTTGATATAAAATTACCCAAGGAGTAGACCACGGCAGCCTTTTTCCCGGTGGCACTATTAGTTCGCATCTCATACGGTTCCACCACATGAGGATGCCCGCCAATCACAGCATCCACACCGATAGAAAGCAGATAGTTGGCCAACGACTTTTGCGATGCCACCGGGAGCAGAACGTACTCCACACCCCAATGCATGGCAGCAACCACAATTTCCGCTCCGGCAGCACGTGCCGAGTCCACCTCAGCCTTAATCACATCTCTATTAATGTAGTTTACCACGGCATCACCCTGAACCGAGATTCCGTTTGTGCCGTAAGTGTAATTCATGAATGCCACCCTAAAGCCTCTTATATTAACAATAAACGGCACAGCCTCTTGTCGAGCCTGAGCCGATTTATATGTTCCTATATGCGGTATCTGCAGACTATCAAGAGCCTCAATGGTGTATTTGAGGCCTCGATCCAAGCGGTCGAGGGTGTGATTATTTGCCGTTAAGAACAGGTCAAACCCGGCATCCTTGAGAGCCGTTGCATAACTCACAGGTGCATTAAAACAAGGATAGCCGGTGAAATTGCGCTTACCCAACGGAGTTTCCAAATTCACCACAGCATAATCGGCCTTCTCTACAAACGGCTGAACCGCATTAAAACATTGACTGTAGTCATATCCACGACCGCCGGCAATGCTGTAAGCGGCATCAATTTGCCCCTGATGCATCATAGCGTCACCGGCAAATAACAACGTAGCCTCAGCATGCCCCATTATTGAGAGCGTCAGCTTCATCATTATGGCCAATAGAGCTTCCGACATCAGGGTTTTGATTTAAGGGTGTTGTAAACTTACTTCGTTGAGGGATAAATCTCCCCTTTGGCAGCCAGCAGAGTGTTTTTCATCAACGACACTATTGTCATCGGACCCACTCCACCCGGCACGGGAGTAATGAACGCGCACTTCGGTGCCACCTCATCAAACTTAACATCACCACACAAGCGGAATCCGCTCTTGCGCGATGCGTCAGGCACACGAGTTGTACCAACGTCAATAACAGTTGCGCCATCCTTCACAATATCGGCAGTAACCGACTCGGGGCGCCCCATAGCAGCGATAAGGATATCGGCATTGCGACACACCTCCGCTAAGTTTTTGGTATCGCGGTGACACACAGTTACGGTGCAGTTTCCGGGATAGCCTTTCTGCATCAACAAACTTGCCACAGGTTTGCCAACAATATTACTACGTCCGAGGACTACGCAATTGGCACCTGAAGTAGGAATATTATAACGCTCCAGCAACATCAAGATGCCGGCGGGAGTGGCACTCTTGAAGCAAGGCAAGCCAATCGACATACGGCCAACATTAATCGGATGGAAGCCGTCAACATCTTTGCGGTAGTCAATCGCCTCAATCAGACGTTGCTCTGAGATGTGTTTCGGCAACGGTAGTTGCACAATAAAACCATCAACTTCATCATCGTTGTTCAGTTCATGAATCTTTGCAAGCAATGTCTCCTCGGTCACATCGTCCTCGTAGCGAATCAACGATGACTTAAAGCCACACTCGCCACACGATTTCACCTTATTTGCTACATAAGTTTCACTACCGCCATCATGCCCTACAAGGATTGCAGCGAGGTGAGGCCGACGTTTCCCGGCAGCTACCATTTTTTCCACTTCAGCAGCAATTTCCTGCTTGATTTCTGATGACACTTTTTTACCGTCGATTAAATCCATGGCAATCTCGTTTTTTAATTTGATGTCTGAATATATTGATGGTTGCCCCCAACCATCGTTTATTATCTTAGCGACGACGCATGTTGCGCATCATCTGCATAGGATTCTTCATTGAAGTTGCAGCCTTCATAACCTTTCTGGTCTGCTCAAACTGAGTGAGCAGTCGGTTAACTTCCTGCAACGAGGTTCCCGAGCCGGCAGCAATGCGTTTACGACGGCTACCGGTGATAATTGAGGGATTCACACGCTCTTTTTCGGTCATTGAACTGATAATAGCCTCAATGCCCTTGAATGCGTTATCGTCAATTTCAACATCCTTCAGCGCCTTTCCAACACCGGGAATCATTGATGCCAAGTCCTTGAGATTACCCATCTTTTTGATTTGCTGGATTTGGCCGAGGAAGTCGTTGAAGTTAAATTCGTTCTTTGCAATCTTACGTTGCAACTCGCGAGCCTTCTTCTCGTCGAACTGTTGTTGCGCCTTTTCAACCAACGACACGATATCACCCATACCGAGGATACGGTCGGCCATACGCGACGGGTGGAACAGGTCGATAGCATCAAGTTTCTCACCGGTACCAACAAACTTAATCGGTTTGGTAACCACAGTACGAATTGAAAGCGCAGCACCACCACGAGTGTCACCGTCAAGCTTTGTGAGAACAACGCCATCAAAGTCCAAACGGTCGTTGAACTCCTTGGCGGTGTTCACGGCATCCTGACCGGTCATTGAGTCAACAACGAACAGCGTTTCCTGAGGCTTGATAGCATTTTTAATCGCTTCAATCTCATCCATCATCTGCTCATCAACAGCCAGACGGCCGGCGGTGTCGACAATCACCAAATCATAGTGATTTTGACGTGCATGGTCGATTGCATGACGTGCAATTTCCACTGGGTTCTTGTTGCCCTCTTCAGTGTAGACAGGTACATTAATCTGCTCGGCCAGCACCTTCAGCTGCTCAATAGCTGCAGGACGATAAACGTCGCACGCTACCAACAGCGGACGCTTACCCTTTTCGCTTTTGAGTTTGCGAGCCAACTTACCCGAGAAAGTAGTCTTACCGGAACCTTGGAGACCCGACATCAATATCACCGAGGGGTTACCCGAGATGTTGATTTGCGCGGTGTCGCCACCCATAAGCTGAGCCAACTCATCGTGAACAATCTTCACCATCAATTCCTGAGGTTTGATGGCGTTGATAACGTTCTGACCTAAAGCCTTGGCTTTTACCGTGTCGGTAAACGTTTTAGCGACCTTGTAGTTAACGTCGGCATCCAACAATGCACGGCGCACATCCTTAAGGGTCTCTGCTACATTTATCTCTGTAATTTTACCTTGACCTTTGAGTATTTTAAAACTCCGCTCAAGTTTCTCGCTAAGATTCTCAAACATATTGTTTTATGCTTCGGGGATTATTTTACGTTGTTTATTTCACAAGCCTGTTAGTGGCTGTATCGGGGAAAATTACGCTCGGTGTAAAGCTTCGTGCTTCATCAAACGGCATTGTGGCATAGGCCATAATAATAACAATGTCGCCCTTCTGCACCTTGCGGGCTGCAGCGCCATTCAAGCAAATTACGCCGGAACCACGCTCGCCGGGGATGGCATACGTTTCAAAACGTTCGCCATTGTTATTATCAACTATATACACATGTTCGCCACGGATGATATTGGCGGCATCCATAAGGTCTTCATCAATGGTGATGCTACCTATGTAGTCAAGACGCGCCTCGGTGACGCTCACTCTGTGAATCTTTGATTTCAGAACTTCTACCTGCATCATGCTCGGTTAGATTTTCAGCTTTAGTTAGAGCTTGTATTTTATATTATCAATTAGTCGCACCTTGCCACAGTAAACGGTGATACATCCAACGGCCACACCGTCAGGAGCATCGCTCCACTCCTTCAAAGGTTGCATTGTCAAAGGATTGACAATTTCATAATATTCAACCTCCATCTGAGGGCAAGCGTTAATTTCATCAATTGCCATTTGTTTGGTTTCAGCCAATGTGTGGGTTTTGGCCCATTCAAGACTCTTGACCAATGTACGATGAATTGCGGGAGCAATCTCGCGTTGTTCGGCGGTGAGACGAGTGTTGCGGCTACTCATTGCCAAGCCATCGGCTTCACGGCATATCGGACAGTCAACAATTTCCAAATCAAAGCCTTCCAATTCAACCATGCGGCGAATCACAGCAATCTGTTGGAAATCCTTTTCGCCGAAGTAGGCACGTGTGGGTTTGACCATTTCAAACAAGCGGCTCACAATTTGTGCCACGCCATTGAAGTGGCCGGGACGCATAGCGCCTTCCATCACTGCAGCCACTTCACCCAAATCAAACTGACGGGTATCCGGCTCGGGATAAACCTCTTCAACAGTGGGAATAAACGCGAAATCAACGCCTGCCTCGCTCAACTTTTGGCAATCGGCTTCCTCGGTGCGAGGATAGGTCGCCAAATCTTCAGCGTTATTAAACTGCGTGGGATTTACAAACACACTCACCACTACCACATCATTTTCCTTGCGGGCGCGGTTAACAAGCGATATATGACCGGCATGAAGCGCTCCCATGGTGGGAACCAAGCCTACGCTTTTTCCTATGGCTTTAGCATCTGCAACTACCTGTTGCAACTGCGCGACTTTTCTAACAATTTCCATTTATAAAATAAGAACCTTATTTTTCGGATGCAAAGGTAGAAAATTATTGTGAAACAATCACTACCTTTGTCGGGAAAATGGCCGCATATACCTTTCGGTATATATTATCATTAACATGTGTTAGCAAACGGCCGTCAGTTTCACATTTAATAAACCGCTGAAGTTTATCGCAAACGCTATATGACACAAGAATTTGAATCGCAACTGCTCGAAGGCGCCGTTACCGAAATTTCACGACTTCCCGGCATCGGCCGCAAAACAGCTCTACGATTAGCGCTACACCTGTTGCGCGAGGATGTTGCCACATCGGTTTCGCTCGGTGAGGCAATCATCAACATGCGCAAGGGTATTAAATATTGTAAAATGTGCCACAATATCTCGGAAACAGAGGTGTGCCCCATCTGCTCCGACATGCGTCGCGATGCATCGACAGTCTGTGTTGTAGAAAGCGTTAAAGATGTGCTTATTTTTGAGAACACAGGTTCGTATCGAGGGCTTTATCATGTGTTGGGTGGAGTTATCTCACCCATTGATGGCATCGGCCCCGACAAACTGCAAATCGACTCACTCATACAACGTGTTGCTGCCGGTGAAATAAAAGAGGTTATCTTGGCGCTGAGCGCAACCATGGAGGGTGACACCACCGACTACTACATCTACAAGCGATTGGAGAAATTCAACATCAAAGTGACTCAATTGGCACGTGGAGTCTCAATCGGTAATGAAATTGAATACACCGATGAGGTCACACTCGGGCGCTCACTTCAAAATCGCACACTATTTTCCGACTCATTCAACGATTAATATCATGGCCGACAAAACAACACCCCTGCGCCTTCGCGCCTTGGAACCAAGCGACACCGATCTGCTCTATATTTGGGAAAACGACCCGGAGATATGGCACTACGGAGCATCGTCCGCGCCACTGTCACGCCAACAAATTTGGGAGTACATTGACCGATATGATGCCAACCCAATAGCAACAGGACAACTACGACTTATGATACAGGCAGGTGAAGAAACAGTCGGTGCGATTGATCTTTACGACCTTGATATCAAAAACAGACGTGCATATGTGGGCATAATGATTGCCACGCCACACCGTCGTAGAGGATATGCGCTCCAAGCCCTTGCCCTCATCGAAAGTTACTGCATAACAAACCTCGGACTGCACCAACTTGCTGCAACCGTTGCCGAGAGCAACACACCATCGCTGGAGCTGTTTCACAAAGCCGGATTCGCCACAACCGCCACCCTACCGGAATGGATTCGCATCGGCTCGGACACCTTTGAGTCGGCCCACATCCTCACAAAAAAGCTTTAATCAGTTCAGCGCAATAACAGTTACAGGGTTAGTCGAAATAGATGTCAAAACTTCCCGGGACAAATAAAGCAGTACACGAAGTTAATATTCGTCAGTAGAGTCAGACTCGATGGACGACGGAGTAATAGTAAAGGATTCGGAAACTTTATACGTACCATATCCTAACGCAAGGCACATGCTGTCAATTTCCGCGATGATCTCGTGGAGATACTTGACTTCGTTTGCTGTCGCTTTCGTTTCATTGTATCGCTTGCCCATGAAGTAGTGTAACCTTTGATTGTGGGCAAGGATATCAGTTACAGCGTGACTATTACCGGACCAAAGCGTTCCATTAAAATCTGTATCATCCAACTTCTGACAAAGAGCACGGCTCGATGTTTGACAATATGCCTCGATATCATTAACCAGTGTAAAACACAATACAATTTTATCCGTCAAATCATCATGGTCGAGTTCCTGCCAAAGTTGATAACTCTCGCGGAATATTTTCTCAAAGGATGTATCCGGGAAAATAACACAGTTTCTTAACATAGCGGATACACACGCATCAGCCAGCGAATCAGGGATTTCAACGTGGCTACTTTTATAAGCAAGGACATCCAAATATAAACTATCTTGTTGCAATAAAAGGTCGAGTAACCCAGCTATACTCTCCGATCTCTCATGAAGATTTGACACGGCTTGCATGATGGACTCCTGGGCTTCTTGTTTGACGCGATGTGATTCACGGCAACCGTTAATACCGAACGTGAGTGAGATACCAACGATGGTTG